>NZ_JBSHDU010000006.1:0-92849 GCF_053616475.1 Streptomyces sp. NPDC055815
CACCGGCGCGGCCGCGGGCCGGCCGTCGCCCGGCGGGACCGGCACGTGCCCGGCCGCACCGGACTGCGCCCCCGAGCCCGCGGGCCGGCCCTCGGTCGGCGGGACCGGCGCGGCCGCGTCCGGGTGCGCCCCCGGGCGCGCCCGGGGCGGGGTGCCCGGGGTTCGGTCGTCGGTCGGCGGCGACGTCGGGCGCGGGACCGCGCCTCCCCTGGTGTCGCGTGACTCGTACGTACCGTCGGTCTCCATGAACCCCTGCCCCCTGACCAGCCAGGTCGCCGCCTCTGTGCCACCGTCAATCTAGTGGGCCGGGAGCCCCCGGGAGGGGATTCGACCACCCGTACGGCCGGGGGCAGGCAACGACCCGTACGGACGGGTCCGGGCCGCGGAAGCGGAGCCGCCATGTCCATCCCGGACAACGACACACCCCCACCACTCCCGATCGGCGCATGCCTGACCCCCTCCCCCGCGCCTAGCCTGCGGAGGAAACCCGCAAGTGCGTCCAGAACACCCCCAGGAGCCCCGCATGAACGCTGTCCCGCAGGAGCGGCGCGTCGTCACCGCCATCCCCGGTCCGAAGTCGCAGGAGCTTCAGGCCCGCCGTCTCGACACGGTCGCCGGTGGCGTCGGCTCCACGCTGCCCGTCTTCACCGCGCGGGCCGGCGGCGGCATCATCGAGGACGTCGACGGCAACCGCCTGATCGACTTCGGCTCCGGCATCGCCGTGACCTCGGTCGGCGCGTCCGCCGAGGCCGTCGTGCGCCGCGCCACCGCGCAGCTGCAGGACTTCACCCACACCTGTTTCATGGTGACGCCGTACGAGGGTTACGTGGAGGTCTGCGAGGCGCTGGCCGAGCTGACCCCGGGCGACCACGCCAAGAAGTCCGCGCTGTTCAACTCGGGCGCCGAGGCCGTCGAGAACGCGGTGAAGATCGCCCGCTCGTACACCAAGCGCCAGGCCGTCGTCGTCTTCGACCACGGCTACCACGGCCGTACGAACCTCACCATGGGCATGACGGCGAAGAACATGCCGTACAAGCAGGGCTTCGGTCCGTTCGCCCCCGAGGTCTACCGCGTGCCGGTCGCCTACGGCTACCGCTGGCCCACCGGTGCCGAGAACTGCGGCCCCGAGGCCGCCGCCCAGGCGATCGACAACATCACCAAGCAGATCGGCGCCGAGAACGTCGCCGCGATCGTCATCGAGCCGGTCCTCGGCGAGGGCGGCTTCATCGAGCCGGCCAAGGGCTTCCTGCCGGCGATCGTGAAGTTCGCCAACGACAACGGCATCGTCTTCGTCGCGGACGAGATCCAGGCCGGCTTCTGCCGTACCGGCCAGTGGTTCGCCTGTGAGGACGAGGGCATCGTCCCGGACCTCATCACCACCGCCAAGGGCATCGCGGGCGGTCTGCCGCTCGCCGCCGTCACCGGCCGCGCCGAGATCATGGACTCCGTCCACGGCGGCGGTCTGGGCGGCACCTACGGCGGCAACCCGGTGGCCTGCGCCGGTGCGCTCGGCTCCATCGAGACGATGAAGGAGCTCGACCTCAACGGCAAGGCCAAGCGCATCGAGGAGGTCATGAAGGGCCGCCTCACCGCCATGCAGGAGAAGTTCCCGGTCATCGGTGACATCCGCGGCCGTGGCGCCATGATCGCCATCGAGCTGGTGAAGGACCCGGTCACCAAGGAGCCGCACGCGGAGGCCGCCGCGGCGCTCGCCAAGTACTGCCACAACGAGGGCGTGCTCGTCCTCACCTGCGGCACCTACGGCAACGTGCTCCGCTTCCTGCCGCCGCTGGTCATCGGCGAGGACCTCCTCAACGAGGGCCTGGACGTCATCGAGGCCGCGCTCGCCACCATCTGAGTGGTAGTCCGAAGGGCCACCGGAGGGCCGAACCGGCACACGGTGTGAAGACTCTGTGGGGGGCCGATGGCGGGACGCGTTTCCCGCTGTCGGCCCCCCACTTCGTGACGTACGGTTTCTGCAGATGAGAGAAACACCCCGGGCGGAGCCTCCCCAGCCCCGCCCACACCGTGCCATCGCGCACACCACCGGGGCCTCGTGCCCCGGAACTCCTCACCGATCGGATGGCCGCCCGCCCCACACCCCCCGGGGCGCGCGGCAGCCCGATCCCCTCGGCCGCCCTGGAACCACCCCCCCTGTTCCAGGGCGGCCGGCTCTCTTCTCGGCGCTCGTCGCCCTCGCCGTCGTGACCTGGCAGGTGCTCGTCCACGGCCCCTTGGCCAGGCTCGACGAGCGGGTGTCCAGGGCCGTGGTGGACTCGGTCCCCCGGCGCCTGAGCGAACTCGCCTCCGACCTCGGCAACATGACGGTCGCTCTCCCGGTCCTCGTCTGCGCGATGGCGTACGCGGTGTGGCGGGGCCGCCGCGCGGCCGCCCTGTACGCGGGGCTCGCCATGGCCGCCGTACCCCTCCTGGTGATTCCGCTGAAGGAGTGGACGGCCCGCCCGGGTCCGCTGGAGCCCTGGGCGCAGGGCTACTTCCCCTCGGGTCACACGGCCACGGCCGCGGTCGCCTACTTCGGCGCGGCCTTCCTCGTCTCGAACCGCCTGATCCCCGTCGCCGCCGTGCTGACGGCGGTGACGGGGACCGGTCTTGTGCTGCGGGGCTTCCACTGGCCGCTGGACGTGTTCGCCAGCCTGTGTCTCTCCCTGCTCGTACTGGGCGTCAGTTCCAGGTGTACGCGTCGAAGTTCCGGCTGAACTCCCAGGCGTTGTACCGGTCCCAGTTGATCGACCAGGTCATCAGGCCGCGCAGGGCGGGCCAGGTGCCGTGGGTCTGGTAGGTGCCGCAGTTCGTCTTCTTCGTGAGGCAGTCGAGGGCCTTGTTCACCTCGGCCGGGGTCGTGTGGCCGTTGCCCGCCTGGGTGGAGGCGGGGAGGCCGATGGCGACCTGTTCGGGGTGGAGGGCCGGGAAGAAGCGGTCCGTGTTGCCGGCGACGGGGAAGCCGGTGAGGAGCATGTCGGTCATGGCGATGTGGAAGTCGGCGCCGCCCATCGAGTGGTACTGGTTGTCGAGGCCCATGATGGAGCCCGAGTTGTAGTCCTGGACGTGGAGCAGGCTCAGGTCGTCGCGCAGGGCGTGGATGACCGGTAGGTAGGCGCCGGCGCGCGGGTCCTGGCCGCCCCAGGGGCCGGAGCCGTAGTACTGGTAGCCGAGTTGGACGAAGAAGGTCTCGGGGGCCATCGTCAGGACGAACTTCGAGCCGTACTTGGCCTTGAGGGTCTTGACCGCCTGGATCAGATTGACGACGACGGGGCTGGTCGGGTTCCGGAAGTCGGTGTCGCCGGTCTGGAGCGAGAGCGAATGGCCCTCGAAGTCGATGTCGAGGCCGTCGAGTCCGTACTCGTCGATGATCTTCGAGACGGAGGAGACGAAGGTGTCGCGGGCCGCGGTGGTGGCGAGCTGCACCTGGCCGTTCTGGCCGCCGATGGAGATGAGGACCTTCTTGCCGGCGGCCTGCTTGGCCTTGATCGCCGCCTTGAAGTCCGCGAGGGACTCGACGTTCGGGCATTCGGTCGCCGGGCAGAGGGTGAAGCGGATGTCGCCCGAGGTCACCGAGGTGGGTTCGCCGAAGGCGAGGTTGATGACGTCCCAGGAGTCGGGGACGTCGGCCATGCGGGTGTAGCCGGAGCCGTTGGCGAAGCTGGCGTGGAGGTAGCCGACGAGGGCGTGGGCGGGGAGGGAGCCGCCGGGGTTGCCGCCGCCTCCGGAGGTGGTGGTCGCGGTGACGGCGGCCGACTTCGGGGATTCTCCGGCGCTGTTCACGGCGGTGACCTGGAAGGTGTACGGGGTGGAGGCCGTGAGCCCGGAGACGGTGGCCGAGGGGGCGGTGACCGTCTGGATCCTGGTGGTCCCCTGGTAGACGTGGTACGAGGTGGCGCCGGAGACCGCGGTCCAGGTGAGCGGCACCGTGGTGGAGGTCGGGGAGCCGGCCGTGAGCCCGGTGGGGGCGGCCGGGAGCTGGACGGGGTCGCCGCCGGGGCCGTACAGGGAGAGGTCGTCGGCCTGGTAGGCGGGGGTGCCGTACCAGCCGTGGGTGTAGATCGTGACCGAGGTGGTGGAGGCGCCCGTGGTGAACGTGGTGGTGAGCTTCTGCCAGTCGGGGGCGGAGCCCGTCCAGGTGGAGACGTCGGTGGTGCCGGTGCCGGAGGCGCCGAGGTAGACGTAGCTGCCGCGCACCCAGCCGCTGAGCGTGTAGGTGGAGTTGGGCTTCACCGTCACGGTCTGGGAGCACTTGGCGTTGTCGCTGCCGGCCGGGGTGGCCTGGAGCGCCTTCGTCCCGCCGTGTACGGGTGACGGGACGACGGTGCCGCTGCCCGCCGTGCAGCTCCAGCCGTCGAGGCCGGCTTCGAAGCCGCCGTTGCGGGCGAGTTCGGTGTCGGCGGCCTGGGCCGCGGGGGTGAGTGCGAGGAGCCCGCCGGTGGCGAGGGAGCCCGCCAGGAGCAGGGTGAGGGGTCTGGTGCGGTCCACAACTGCCTCCGGGGGTGGGGGAATCGAGGTGGAGCGCGCCACAGCATGGTCCAGACCAATCGAGTGGTCAAGACCTCTGCACCGCACCGGGTTCGACTCAGCTCCCGGCGTCCCCCCTTTCCCCCCTGGCCAGTTGGCCCGCCGCCTCGTGCATCGCCAGCTCCAGGAGCGAGGCGTCGGTGAGGGTGCCCAGGCCGTCCGGCACCACCAGCCAGCGCGCCGCGCCGGTCACCCGCCCCGGGTACGGGACGACGATCCAGGTGCCGGAGCCCGCGCCGCGCACCCCGGTGCCGAGCCAGCGGGCGGCGGTTCCCGGTGGGACGAAGAAGCCCATCCGGGCCTCGCCGAAGTCGGCCAGGACCGGGCCCGGCCGGTCCACGAGCCGGGTCAGCACGTCGAGCGTGGGATAGCCGAGTTCCCCCGGCAGGATCAGCACGTCCCAGCGCCTGCCGGCGGGCAGCAGCGCGACCCCGTGCGGGTTGCGCTCCCACTCCCACCGGCAGGCCCCGGGATCCGGCGCGACCGAGGCGAGCCACTCCACCGCGGCCCTGACGCCCGAAGCCCCCGTACCAGTCATCGCGACGTTCTCCTTCCGTGTGGACCGGATGTCCACACGGAGAGAGCGGGTACGGGGGCTTCTCTTACGCGGCTTCGACCACAAGCCGAGAGTGACCTGCGTCACATCGAAAGGTCAGCTGTCGAAGCCGAGGCCCAGCTTGTCCATCGTCTTCAGCCACAGGTTGCGCCGCCCGCCGTTCTCGTCGGCGCGGGCGAGCGACCACTTGGTGATGCCGATGCCGGCCCAGGCGACCGGCTCGGGCGGGAACGGCAGCGGCTTGGAGCGGACCATCTCCAGGTCGGTGCGCTCGGTGCGCTCGCCCGCGAGCAGGTCGAGCATCACGTCCCCGCCGAAGCGGGTGGCGCCGACGCCGAGGCCGGTGAACCCGGCCGCGTACGCCACCTTCCCCTGGTGGGCCGTGCCGAAGAAGGCCGAGAAGCGCGAGCAGGTGTCGATCGCGCCGCCCCAGGCATGGCTGAAGCGGAGCCCCTCCAGCTGCGGGAAGCAGCGGAAGAAGTGCTCGGCAAGCTTGAGGTACGTCTCCGGGCGGTGGTCCATCTCGGCGCTGACCTTGCCGCCGTACGGGTACACCGCGTCGTAACCGCCCCACAGGATGCGGTGGTCGGAGGTGATCCGGAAGTAGTGGAACTGGTTGGCGGAGTCGCCGAGTCCCTGCCGGTTCTTCCAGCCGACCGAGGCGAGCTGCTCGGCGCTGAGCGGCTCGGTCATCAGGGCGTAGTCGTAGACCGGGACGGTGTACGCCCGGACGCGCCTGACCAGCGAGGGGAAGACGTTGGTGCCGAGCGCGACCCGGCGGGCGACGACCTTGCCGTACGGGGTGCGGACGCCCATCCCGGCGCCCACCGAGACCAGCTGGAGGCCGGGGGTGTTCTCGTAGATCCGTACGCCCAGGTCGAGGCAGGCCCGCTTCAGGCCCCAGGCCAGCTTGGCGGGGTGGAGCATGGCGACGCCGCGCCTGTCCCACATGCCGCCGAGGAAGGTCGGCGAGTCGACCTCGGCCCGTACGGCGTCCCGGTCCAGGAACTCCAGGCCCTCGGCGAGACCGAGCCGGCCGGCCTCCTCGTACCACGCGTGGAGCTCCTCCACCTGGTACGGCTCGGTGGCGACGTCGATCTCGCCGGTGCGCTCGAAGTCGCAGTCCAGCTGGTAGCGGGCGACGGTCTCCTCGATGGCGTCGAGGTTCCGCTCGCCCATCCGCTCCAGCTTCGACAGCTCGCCCGGCCAGCGGGCGAGCCCGTTGCCGAAGCCGTGCGTGAGGGAGGCGGCGCAGAAGCCTCCGTTGCGGCCCGAGGCGGCCCAGCCCACCTCGCGGCCTTCGATCAGTACGACATCCCGGGAGGGGTCGCGCTCCTTGGCGAGGAGCGCGGTCCACAGTCCGCTGTATCCGCCGCCGACCACGAGGAGATCGCACTTCTCGGTGCCGGTGAGGGCGGGCAGGGCTCCGGGCTTGCCGGGGTCTTCCAGCCAGAAGGGGACGGGCTGGGCGTCGGAGAGAGATTGTGCAGCGAGACGCATGGCGACTGGGGCCATGGTTTCCAACTCCTTCGGTGCCTGAGACGTCTTCCGCTCAGGCCGTTGCTATTTTCTTGCGCCGGTTCGTGATGATCTGCCCGGCCGCGACCATCAGTACCGCGAGGACGAACATCGCGGTGCCGATGACGTTGATCTGAACGGGGGTTCCGCGCTGCGCCGAGCCCCAGACGAACATGGGGAAGGTGACGGTGGAGCCCGCGTTGAAGTTGGTGATGATGAAGTCGTCGAACGAGAGCGCGAAGGCGAGCAGCGCGCCGGCGGCGATGCCGGGCGCGGCGATCGGCAGGGTCACGCGCAGGAAGGTCTGCGTGGGCCCCGCGTAGAGGTCGCGCGCGGCCTCTTCGAGGCGCGGGTCCATGGACATGACCCGGGCCTTGACCGCCGTCACGACGAACGACAGACAGAACATGATGTGGGCGATCAGGACCGTCCAGAAGCCCAGCTCGATGCCCATGTTGAGGAAGAGCGTGAGCAGCGAGGCGGCCATGACGACCTCGGGCATCGCCATCGGCAGGAAGATCAGCGAGTTGATCGCGCCGCGCGCCCGGAAGCGGTAGCGGACCAGTGCGAAGGCGATCATCGTGCCGAGGACGACGGCGCCGAGCGTCGCCCAGGCGGCGAGCTGGAGCGAGAGCGAGAGCGACTCGCACATGTCGGCGACGCCGCAGGGGTCCTTCCAGGCGTCGAGCGAGAACTCCTGCCAGGAGTAGTTGAAGCGTCCCTTCGGCTTGTTGAAGGAGAACGCCATCACCACGAGGTTCGGCAGGATCATGTACGCGAGCGTCAGCAGGCCCGCGATGACGACCAGGTTCTTGCGGATCCAGCGCATCAGACCAGGTCCTCCGTTCCGGCACGGCGGATGTACACGGTGACCATGCCGAGCACGATCGCCATGAGGATGAAGGAGAGCGCGGCCGCCGTCGGGTAGTCGAGGACGCGCAGGAACTGCGACTGGATGACGTTGCCGACCATCTTGGTGTCGGTCGAGCCGAGCAGTTCGGCGTTGACGTAGTCGCCGCTCGCCGGGATGAAGGTGAGCAGGGTGCCGGAGACGACGCCGGGCATCGACAGCGGGAAGGTCACCTTGCGGAAGGTGGTCGCCGGGGAGGCGTACAGGTCCTGCGCGGCCTCGTGCAGCCGGCCGTCGATCCGCTCCAGGGAGGTGTAGAGGGGCAGGATCATGAAGGGCAGGAAGTTGTACGTGAGGCCGGTGACCACCGCCATCGGGGTGGCGAGGACGCGGTTGCCCTCGGTCCAGCCGAGCCAGCTGGTCACGTCCAGGAAGTGCAGGGCGTTGAGCGCGTCGACCACGACGCTGTCGTCGGCCAGGATCGTCTTCCACGCGAGCGTGCGGATGAGGAAGCTGGTGAAGAACGGCGCGATGACGAGGACGAGCAGCAGGTTCCGCCAGCGTCCGGCCTTGAAGGCGATCAGGTACGCCAGCGGGTAGCCGAGCAGCAGGCAGAGCAGGGTCGCGGTCCCGGCGTACAGCAGGGAGCGGACGAACTGCGGCCAGTACTCCTGGAAGGCGTCCCAGTAGGTCTGGAAGTGCCAGGTGACCTCGAAGCCCTTCTCCAGGGAGCCGGTCTGCACCGAGGTGGAGGCCTGGTAGATCATCGGCAGCGCGAAGAAGACGAGCAGCCAGACGATGCCGGGCAGCAGCAGCCAGTACGGGACGAGCCGCTTGCGCGTGGAGGGCTTGCGCAGAACCGGTTCCGCTATCGAGGGCGCTTCCTTCGCCAGGGTCGTGGTCATCCGGCGTCCTCCACCGTCTCCACGCCCGCGTCGATGTCCTGGGCCGCGTCGAGGCCGAAAGTGTGGGCCGGGTTCCAGTGCAGGACGACCTGCGCGCCCGGGACGAGGCGGGTGTCGCGCTCGATGTTCTGCTCGTAGACCTGGAGCTCCGCGCCCGCCGGCGAGTTCACCACGTACTGGGTGGAGACGCCGATGAAGGAGGAGTCGACGATCCGGCCGGTCACCCGGTTGCGGCCGTCGGCGATCGAGCCCGCGTCGTCGGCGTGCGCGAGCGAGATCTTCTCGGGGCGGACGCCCACGAGGACCTTCCCGCCCTGGCGGACGGCGGAGGTACAGCGGTCGCCGGGGACCTTGAGCTTGCCGCCGCCGGCCGTGACGAGCACATCGGAGCCGGTCTCCAGGACCTCGGCCTCGATGAGGTTCGAGGTGCCGAGGAAGTTGGCGACGAAGGTGGTCTGCGGGTTCTCGTACAGGTCGGCGGGGGCGCCGAGCTGCTCGACCCGGCCGCCGTTCATCACCGCGACCTGGTCGGCCATCGTCATGGCCTCCTCCTGGTCGTGGGTGACGTGCACGAAGGTGATGCCGACCTCGGTCTGGATCCTCTTGAGCTCCAGCTGCATCTGCCGGCGCAGCTTGAGGTCGAGGGCGCCGAGCGGCTCGTCGAGGAGCAGCACCTGCGGGTGGTTGATGAGCGCGCGGGCGACGGCGACGCGCTGCTGCTGGCCGCCGGAGAGCTGGTGCGGCTTCTTGTGGGCGTGCTCGCCGAGCTGGACCAGGTCGATCATCTCGTCGACCTGCTTCTTCACGGACTTGATGCCGCGGCGGCGGAGGCCGAAGGCGATGTTCTCGAAGATGTCCATGTGCGGGAAGAGCGCGTAGGACTGGAAGACGGTGTTGACCGGCCGCTTGTACGGCGGGAGGTCGGTGACGTCCTTGTCGCCGAGGAAGACGGTGCCGGTGGTCGGGTCCTCCAGGCCGGCGATCATGCGCAGCGTGGTGGTCTTGCCGCAGCCGGAGGCGCCGAGCAGGGCGAAGAAGGAGCCCTGCGGGACGGTCAGGTCGAGCGGGTGGACGGCGTGGAAGGAGCCGTACGACTTGCTGATCCCGGTGAGACGGACGTCGCCGCCGGTGGTGTTGTCAGTCATGGGTTGCGGTCCCAGGGAGTGAGAGAGGTGGACGAGGCCGGACTCAGGCGCCGATGAGCTTGGCGAACTTCTCCTCGTACGCCGTCTCCTCCGCGCTGCTGAGCGAGCGGAAGGCGTGGGACTTCTTGGCCATGGCCTTGTCCGGGAGGATCAGCGTGTTGTTCGCGAGCTCGGGGTCGATCTTGGCGAGCTCGTCCTTCACCCCGTCGACGGGGCAGACGTAGTTGATGTACGCGGCGAGCTGGGCGGCGACGGGAAGCTCGTAGTAGTAGTCGATGAGCTTCTCGGCGTTCGTCTTGTGCCGGGCCTGCGCGGGGACGAGCAGGTTGTCGCTGGAGGTGATGTAGCCGGCGGACGGGATGGAGAACCTGATGTCCGGGTTGTCCGCCTGGAGCTGGATGATGTCGCCGGCCCAGGCGAGGCAGGCCGCGATGTCGCCCTTGTCCAGGTCGGAGGTGTAGTCGTTGCCGGTGAAGCGGCGTATCTGCTTCTTGTCGACGCCCTTCTGGAGGCGGCCGATCGCCGCGTCGTAGTCGGCGTCGGTGAAGTTCCCCGGGTCCTTGCCCATGTCGAGCAAGGTCATGCCGACGGAGTCGCGCATCTCGGTGAGGAAGCCGACCCGGCCCTTGAGCGCGGGGTCGTCGAGGAGCTGGGTGACGGAGTCGACCTTCTTGCCGCCGGTCGCCTTGGAGTTGTACGCGATGACGGTCGAGATGCCCGTCCACGGGTACGAGTAGGACCGGCCCGGGTCCCAGTCGGGGCGGCGGAACTGCGAGGACAGGTTCGCGTACGCGTTGGGCAGGTTGGCCGGGTCGAGCTTCTGGGCCCAGCCGAGCCGGATGATGCGGGCGGCGAGCCAGTCGGTGACGCAGATCAGGTCGCGGCCGGTGTCCTGGCCGGCCGCGAGCTGCGGCTTGATCTTGCCGAAGAACTCGACGTTGTCGTTGATGTCCTCGGTGTACTTGACCTTGATCCCGGTGCGTTTGGCGAACGCCTCCAGGCTGGGGCGGGACTTCTCGTCCTCGCTGACGTCCATGTACTCGGTCCAGTTGGAGAAGGCGACGCTCTTCTCCTTGGCCGACACGTCGATGGACGCGGGGCCGTTGCCCTCCCGCTTGGCCGGCGGGATGCCACAGGCGCTCAGGCCGGCGAGACCGCCGACCGTGAGCGCTCCGACGCCGCCCGCGCGCAGCATCGAACGGCGGCTGAGGGCGCCCCGGCCGCTCGTCATGCTGCGCCGTATCGCCGCCAGCTGCGCGGCGGACAGGCTGTCGGGCTCGTACTGCTCCATGCGCTGTGCCCTTTCGGGATGGGTGGGCCGCTGGTCGGGCGGCGAGTCTGCTATCGGTCCCCGAAGATCGTGCGGTGCCAGTCCTTCGCTGCGACCGCGGTGTTGTCGAACATCACGTGCTTGACCTGCGTGTACTCCTCGAAGGAGTACGCCGACATGTCCTTTCCGTAACCGGAGGCCTTGGTGCCGCCGTGGGGCATCTCGCTGATGATCGGGATGTGGTCGTTGACCCACACACATCCCGCCTTGATCTCCCGCGTGGCGCGGTTGGCCCGGTAGACGTCCCGGCTCCACGCGGAGGCGGCGAGGCCGTACGGGGTGTCGTTGGCGAGCCGGATGCCCTCGTCGTCGCCGTCGAAGGGCAGGGCCACCAGGACCGGACCGAAGATCTCCGACTGCACGACCTCGCTGTCCTGCGCGGCGCCGATGATCAGGGTGGGACGGTAGTATGCGCCGTTCTTGAGCTCTCCACCAGGGGCTTCTCCTCCGGTGACCACCGTGGCGTAGCCGCGGGCGCGCTCGACGAAGCCGGCGACGCTGTCGCGGTGGCGGTGGCTGACGAGCGGTCCGAGGTCGGTGCCGGGCGCGAAGGGGTCGCCGACGCGGACGGTCTCCATGAGCTCGGCGACCCGGGCGACGAAGGCGTCGAAGAGCGGGCGCTGGACGTACGCGCGCGTGGCGGCGGTGCAGTCCTGGCCGCTGTTGATGAGGGAGGCGGCGACCGCGCCCCGGGCGGCGGCCTCCAGGTCGGCGTCGTCGAAGACGAGGAACGGGGCCTTGCCGCCGAGTTCGAGGTGGAGCCGCTTCACGGTGGCGGTGGCGACCTCGGCGACCCGCTTGCCGACCGGGGTGGAGCCGGTGAAGGAGGTCATGACGACGTCGGGGTGGCCGACGAGGTGCTCGCCGACGACCCGCCCGGAGCCGCTGACGATGTTGATGACGCCGTCGGGGATGCCGGCCTCCTTCGCCGCCTGCGCGAACATCAGCGAGGTCAGCGGGGTGAGCTCGGCGGGCTTCAGGACGATCGTGTTGCCGGCGGCGATCGCCGGGAGGATCTTCCAGGCGGCCATCTGGAGCGGGTAGTTCCAGGGGGCGATGGAGCCGACGACGCCGATCGGTTCGCGCCGGATGTACGAGGTGTGGTCGCCGGTGTACTCGGCGGCCGACTGGCCCTGGAGGTGGCGGGCGGCCCCCGCGAAGAAGGCCGTGTTGTCGATGGTGCCGGGCACGTCGAACTCGGTGGTGAGCTTGAGCGGCTTGCCGCACTGGAGGGACTCCACCTTGGCGATGTCCTCCGCCCAGTCGGCGAGGACGCCCGCGAGCCGGTGCAGCGCGTCGGAGCGCTCGCCCGGGGTGGCGCCCGCCCAGCCGGGGAAGGCGGCCTTGGCGGCGGCGACGGCCTCGTCCACGTCCGCGGTGGAGGCGAGGGCGTAGGTGTGGACGCTCTCGCCCGTCGCCGGGTCGATCACGCTGTGTTCCTGACCTGAGGTTCCGGCGCGGAGCCTTCCGCCGATGTACTGCGCGCCGTCCGCGAAGCGGTCCGTCACCTGGAAGCGGTTGGTCATGACGCTCTCCGTTGTCCCAGCTCGAATTGAGTGCCGATCCTGGCATGGGGACAGGGGTCCAACAAGTGATTCCGTTGTTGCCTTTTGGTTACGCGACGGATTCGGTCGACCATGTGTCGAGGTGGTCGGAAAATCTCCGTACGGAGTGTCCGTGGCGGATGCCACACTCGCATGTATGAGCAAGATCGAAGAGCTGACGCAGCAGGTCACGAGGGGTGACCGGGTGAAGTGGCTGCACTTCTGGGGGCACCGTCCACACCCCGAAGGACGCCTCTCGGCGAGCTGTCTGAGCCAGTGGTGGCCGTCGCCTTTCACGGTCGACGGCGTGGCCTACGCGACCGCCGAGCACTGGATGATGGCCGCCAAGGCCCGCCTCTTCCGGGACGCGGAGGCCGAGCGGGCCGCGCTCACCGCCCGCACCCCGGCGGAGGCCAAGAACGCGGGCCGGCTGGTCCGCGGCTTCGACGACGCGGTCTGGGAGCGGGAGCGCTTCGGGATCGTCGTCGAGGGCAGCGTCCACAAGTTCTCCTCGGACGAGGCCCTGCGCGCGTACCTGCTGGGCACGGGCGCGCGTGTCCTGGTGGAGGCCAGCCCGCTGGACCGCGTCTGGGGCATCGGCCTCGCCGCCGACGACCCCCGCGCCCACGACCCGGCCCGCTGGCGCGGCCTCAACCTCCTGGGCTTCGCCCTGATGGAGGCGCGGCAGCGGCTGCGCGCCGGATGACACGCGCAGGGCCCCGCGCCTCGGGGAGGTGCGGGGCCCAGCGCGGGGTGTACGGGCGTCAGCGGCCGCTCTCGACCACCAGGCTCGACGCGAACGGGTCCTCGTCGTACCCCTCCTCGAAGGCCGAGGGGTCCTGGGCGATCGCCCAGATGATGAAGCCCAGGAAGACGGCGCTGACCAGCGTGCCGATCGAGCCCAGGACGATGCCCGCGATGGCCATGCCCCGGTTCGTCGCCTCGCCGCGGCCGACCTTCTTCAGGCCGATGATGCCGAAGATCAGTGCCAGGACGCCGAGGATCACTCCCAGGCCGTACAGACAGAATCCGGCCACCGCGATGATGCCGAGCACCATCGCGGTCGTCCCCATGCCGTTGGACGGGGCCTGCTGCCAGCCGGTCTGGGCGGGCTGCCCGTATCCGGGGTAGCCGTACCCCGAGGTGGCCGGAGGCGGCGTCGGGGTCGGGTAGCCGTACCCGCCCGCCGCCGGCGTGGCCGCCGGGTAGCCGTACCCGGGCGTGGCCGCCGGGCCGCCGGGGGCGACCGGCGGCGGCGGGACGTCCCCGCCGGAAGCACCCGGCGCGGCCGGGAAGGACGTCATGGTCGGCTGGTCGTGCACCGGCGAGGGCGACGGCGTCGCCGGCTTGCTCAGTTCCACCCCGTCGCGGTTCGGCGGAGCCCACGGGTCCGCCGGGTCGTACCCGCCCCGCGACTGGTCTCGGTTGTCAGACATGGGCCTCCCCCATCGTGGTCACGCCATGTTACGGCCTCACCCCTGCGAGGGAACCGCCCGGCCTACGATGATCCGATGACCGATCTCCACCCCTTCATCGCGGGGCTCCCGAAGGCAGAACTGCACGTCCACCACGTCGGCTCCGCCTCGCCCCGGATCGTGGCCGAGCTCGCGGCCCGGCACCCCGACTCCAAGGTCCCCACGGACCCCGAGGCCCTCACCGACTACTTCACGTTCACGGACTTCGCGCACTTCATCGACGTCTACCTGTCGGTCGTCGACCTGGTCCGCACCCCCGAGGACGTCCGGCTGCTGACCTTCGAGATCGCCCGTGACATGGCCCGGCAGAACATCCGCTACGCCGAGCTGACCATCACCCCGTACTCCTCCACCCGCCGCGGCATCGACGAGCGCGCCTTCATGGCGGCGATCGAGGACGCCCGCAAGGCCGCCGAGGCCGAGTTCGGCACGATCCTGCGCTGGTGCTTCGACATCCCCGGCGAGGCCGGCCTGGTCTCCGCCGAGGAGACCGCGCGGCTCGCCACCACCGAGGGGCTGCGCCCGGAGGGCCTGGTCTCCTTCGGCCTCGGCGGCCCGGAGATCGGCGTACCGCGCCCGCAGTTCAAGCCGTTCTTCGACCAGGCCCGCGCGGCCGGCCTGCACTCCGTCCCGCACGCGGGCGAGACGACCGGCCCGGAGACCGTCTGGGACGCGATCCGCGAGCTCGGCGCCGAGCGCATCGGCCACGGCACCAGCTCCGCCCAGGACCCCGAGCTCCTCGCGTACCTCGCCGAGCACCGGATCGCCCTGGAGGTCTGCCCGACCTCGAACATCGCGACCCGGGCCGTCGCCACCCTGGAGGAGCACCCGATCCGGCGGTTCGTCGACGCCGGCGTCCTCGTCACGATCAACAGCGACGACCCGCCGATGTTCGGCACGGACCTCAACAACGAGTACGCCGTCGCCGCCCGTCTCCTCGGCCTCGACGAGCGCGGTGTCGCCGCCCTCGCCAAGAACGCCGTGGAGGCCTCCTTCCTCGACGCGGCCGGCAAGGCCAGGATCGCCGCCGAGATCGACACGTACACGAACGACTGGCTGGCGCGCTGACGGCGACGAGAATGGGGCCATGCGCCCTGTGACTGTCGTAGCCCATCGCGGCGACCCGTACCGCGTCCGTGAGAACACGCTCCCCTCGATCGCCTCGGCGATCGAGCGGGGGGCGGACGCGGTCGAGGTCGACGTCCGGCTGACGGCGGACGGGGTGCCCGTCCTCCTCCACGACGACACCCTGAAGCGGCTGTGGGGCCACGACCGGCCGCTCTCCGGCCTCTCGCACGAGCTGCTGCGCGAGCTCACCTTCGACGGGGTGCCGACCCTCCGCGAGGCGCTGATCGCCGCCGGGGACCACCGGCTGCTGCTGGACCTGCCGGGCGGGAACGAGGACTCGGTCCGCGCGATCGTCCGTACGGTCCGCGAGTGCGGGGCCGGGGAGCGCGTCTCGTACTGCGCGGGCGCGGTCGCCATGCTCCAGGTGCGGGCCGCCGACCCGGCCGCCGAGATCGCCCTGACCTGGACCTCGCTCGCCCCGCCCCGGCCGGTCCTGCTCGACGCCGTACGGCCGAGGTTCCTCAACTACCGCTTCGGACTGGTGAGTCGGGAGCTCACCGAGCGGATCCACCGGGACGGGCTGCTCGTCTCGGCCTGGACGGCGGACACCAAACACACCATGCGTAAGCTGATCAAGAACGGGATCGACGCGGTCACCACGAACCGGGTCGACGCACTCGCCGCCGTGCTGCGAAAGGCTCGCGAATGAACGACCGGATCAGGACCGACATCGCCCACAACGCCCGGGTGTGGAACTACTGGCTGGGCGGCAAGGACAACTATCCGGTGGACCGCGCGGTCGGCGACCAGGTCACCGGCTTCTATCCGAGCATCGGCGAAGTGGCACGCGCGGACCGGGCCTTCCTCGGCCGGGCCGTCACGCATCTGGCCGCCGAGGCGGGCATCCGCCAGTTCCTGGACATCGGTACGGGCCTGCCGACCGCCGACAACACCCACGAGGTGGCCCAGCGGATCGCCCCCGACGCCCGCATCGTCTACGTCGACAACGACCCGATCGTCCTCACGCACGCCCGCGCGCTCCTGACGAGCGCCCCGGAGGGCGTCACGGAGTACGTCGACGCCGACGCCCACGACCCGGAGCGGATCGTCGCGGCCGCCCTCGGCACGCTCGACCTGTCCCGCCCGGTCGCGGTGCTGATGCTCGGCATCCTCAACTTCGTCCTGGACACCGAGAAGGCCGGGTCGATCGTGCGGACCCTGATGGCCGCCGTACCCTCCGGCAGCCATCTGGTGCTCACCCACCCGACGCTGGAGCCGGAGCTCGGCGGCGAGGGCAACAAGGCCGCGATGGACTTCTGGAACGAGAACGCGACCCCGCCGATCACCGCCCGCACCCGGGAGGAGTTCACCTCCTTCTTCGACGGCCTCGACCTCCTCGCCCCGGGCATCGTCTCCTGCTCCCGCTGGCGCTCCGACGAGGGGGCCGTGGTCGCGCAGTTCGGCGCGGTGGGCCGCAAGCCGTAATGGGCATACGGGGGATGCGCGAGCTGCGCACCTGGGGGGCCGCCCACCCGAGGGCGGTGGACATCGGGCTCGCTCTCGTCGTGCAGGCGGCGATGACGATGCCGTTCGTGGTGCCGCGCGGGCCCGAGCTCGAACCGGCGACCTGGCCGGCGTACGGCCTGACGACCCTCACCGTGGTGCCGCTGGTGTGGCGGCGGCGCGCGCCGATGGCGGTGCTGCTCGCGATCCTGGCGACGAGCGCGCTGTACAAGCTGGCCGTCGAGGGGCCGGGGCAGCCGCTGCCGTACACGGGTCTGGTGAGCGTCTACACGATCGCGGTGCTCGCTGCGCCGTGGCAGCGGATGGTGACGGCGGGGCTCCTGGTGGTCGCGGTGCCGGCCTCGGTGTGGCTCAACACCCAGTCGGTGCGCGAACTGACCTTCTCCCTCTTCGTGTTCGGCGCGGCCTATGTCTTCGGGCGGCTCACCGACGCCCGGCAGCGGGCGCAGCGGGTGGAGGCCGAGCGGGCCGCCGCGCGCGAACGGGCCAGGATCGCCCGGGAGATGCACGACATCCTGTCGCACGCGGTGAGCCTGATGGTGGTGCAGGCGGAGGCGGGGCCGGTCGCGGTGCGGGCGGCGCCGGAGCGCGCGGAGGCGGCGTTCGAGGCGATCTCGGAGACGGGCCGGGAGGCGATGGTCCAGCTGCGGCAGATGCTGGGGCTGCTGCGCGAGGGCGGTGAGACGGCGGCCCCGCGGGAGCCGCAGCCGGACCTCGCGGACCTCCCCGCACTCCTTGAGCGGGTGCGGGCCGGGGGTCTGGCCGTCGGGTACGCGACGGAGGGCGGGGTACGGGCGCTGCCCGCCGCGACCGGCGCGAGCGTCTACCGGATCGTGCAGGAGGCGCTGACGAACGTGGTGAAGCACGCCCGGGCCCGTACCGTCGACGTGCGGCTGGCCCATGCCGACGGCGTCCTGCGGGTCACGGTGACCGACGACGGGCGCGGCCCGCAGGGCGGTCCGGGCGGGCACGGTCTGGTGGGCATCCGGGAGCGGGCCGCCGCGCACGGCGGTACGGCGGAGGCGGGCTCCGGCCCGGACGGCCGGGGGTTCGAGGTGCGGGTCCTGCTGCCCGTGGGTGAGGAGAGGGAATGACGATCCGGGTGGTGGTCGCGGACGACCAGGAACTGGTCCGCAGCGGCTTCGCGATGATCCTGGACGCGCAGCCGGACATCGAGGTGGTGGCGGAGGCCGGGGACGGCACGGAGGCGGTCGAGGCGGTGCGCCGGCTCGCGCCGGACGTGGCGCTGCTCGACATCCGGATGCCCCGGACGGACGGCATCGAGGCCTGCCGGACGATCAGCGCGGAGTCCGGCTGCCGGACGGTGATGCTGACGACCTTCGACACCGACGCGTACGTGTACGAGGCGCTGCACGCGGGCGCGAGCGGTTTCCTCCTCAAGGACGTGCGGCGGGACGACCTGGTGCACGCGGTACGGGTGGTGGCGGCGGGCGACTCGCTGCTCGCGCCGTCCGTGGCGCGGCGCCTCGTGGAGCAGTACACGGCGGGCGGGCCGCGCAGGACGACCGACTCCCGTCTCGACGTCCTGACCGGCCGGGAGCGCGAGACGCTCCTCCTCCTCGCCCGGGGCCTGTCAAACGCGGAGATCGCGGCGGAGCTGGTGGTCAGCGACCACACGGTGAAGACGCACGTGGGGAACGTGCTCGCCAAGCTGGGGCTGCGGGACCGGATCCAGGCGGTGATCTGCGCGTACGAGACGGGCCTGGTCGCGGCGGGTTCTCCCCCGCCCGGGGGAGGCGCGGGGCCCGGGTTCTCCCCCGTGCCGGGGAGGAACTGACCCCCGGAAGACCGCCGGTGCGGGCGATCCGCGGATCGCCGCAGGTCAGCAGGATGGAGCCATCGAGAACAACGGCTCACACCACCGGAGTTGACCATGAGGAAGACCGCCTCGAAGAGGACCACCCGCACCCTGCTCGCCGCCGCTCTGGTCCTGGGCGTGGCGGCCGGCCCGGCGCTCACCCCCGCCTTCGCGTCCTCGAACCCGGCGGCGACCGCCACTCAGGCCGCCTCCCCCGATCTGTCGGCGGTGATCGCGGGACTCCCCCGGGCCGACGCGACGGCCGCGCTGGTCCGGGTCGGCGGCACCGAGGGTTCCTGGCAGGGCAGCGCGGGCGTCCACGACCTGGAGTCGAACGCCCCGGCGGACCCGGCCGCCCGCTTCCGGGCCGGTTCGGTGACGAAGGTGTTCACCGCGGCGACCGTCCTCCAGCTGGCCGCCGAGGGCCGGATCGATCTGGACCGGACGGCCCGCTCGTACCTCCCGGACCTGATCCCCGGCCGCTACGCCACGGTCACCGTGCGCCAGCTCCTCAACCACACCCACGGCATCCCGGCCGCCGAGATGCCCGGGGAGACCGTCGAGGAGTGGTACGCGAACCGCTTCACCGTCCACCACCCGGAGGACCTGGTCCGCTCGGCGACGGCGCAGCCGCGCGAGTTCCGGCCGGGCACGAAGCAGCACTACCTGAACATCGGGTACACGATCGCTGGGCTGATCGTGGAGCGGGTCACGGGCGACTCGTACGAGCACCAGGTGGAGCGGCGGATCCTGCGGCCACTGGGTCTGCGGGACACGTACTTCCCGGGCGAGTCCGTCGACATCAGCGGCCCGTACAACCACGGCTACCAGACCATGAAGCTCGACGACGGCTCGACCGGGCTGCGGGACGTGTCGGTGTGGGGGGTGACGGACGGCTGGGCGGCCGGGGACCTCGTCTCGACCACGGCCGACCTGGAGCGCTTCACGCGGGTCCTGTTCCAGGGCGGTGTGGTGCGCGGTCCGCTCCTGAAGGAGATGTTCACGCTGCCGCAGGTCCCCGACTTCAAGTCCGGTGACCCGGCCGCGTACTCCGCCGGCCTGTCGATGAAGAAGCTCGGCGGCCGGGAGGTCTGGGGCAAGACCGGCGGCCGCTGGGGCTACAACACGGCCATCGCCTCGACCCGCGACGGTGCCCGCACCCTCGTCTACAGCGTCAACTCGACCGACGCGAAGGGCCAGGACATGAACCCGACGGCTCTCCGTCTGATGGTGGCGGCCTACGGTCTGCCGGGCTGAGCCGCCTCGAGTCGCTTGATCTGCCCGCGGACGTGGAGCAGCGGCAGGATCCCGATGACGCCGAAGGACATGTCGATGACCGACCACCAGAAGGGGATGTCCCGGACGGGGCCGCTGATCAGGGCGAGGGGGATGATACCGACGCAGGCGATCATGCCGAACTCGACGACCCAGATGTTGCGGACGGGGTCGCGGTAGGGGCCGTAGAACGCGACGGCGATCACGAGGTGCGCGAAGGCCAGCCAGTCGGTGCCGTAGAGCAGGTACGGGGCTTGGGCGTCGGCCGCCTCGACTCCGCCCCGCACCCGGTGGATCCACTCGGCGAGACCGGGGAACAGGTCGGCCACGGGCGAGGCCCAGCCGGCCAGGGCGGAGTCGAGGAGCCGGAGTTCGGTGACGAGCGGGAAGGCGGTGGCCCCGCTCAGGACCAGGCAGGCGACGAAGAGGATCAGCCAGACGCGGATGCGCTTGAGGAGGGCTCTCGGCCCGTTCTTGTCGCTCATGGGGACAACGTACACCCGTCTTGAACGTGTTCAGAAAGATGGGTGGGTTGTTTTTGAGCACGCTCAGAAGCGGGCGGCGACCCTGCGCCCCACGGCGTGCGAGACGACCGTCGCCCCCGCCGCCACCGCGAGCCCCGCCACCACTCCCCCGGGACCGACCGGCCGCAGCACCCCGGCCCGCCGCAGCCGGCCCCGGGCCCACAGGGAGAAGGGGATGACGACCAGCGGCGAGGTCGGCGCACCGGGCGTCGCGTCCCGCACGACGGCGGCCTGCGCGAGATGGACGAGCCCGTGCAGCCCGAAACCGGTCACCGCGCCCTGATAGAAGGCGGACCGGCCACCGGAACGCGCACCCGCCACGGCGGCCCCGCCGACGATCACCGCCATCACCCCGACGGCGGCGGCGAACTCCCGCTCGTCGACGGACTCGACGGCCGTCCACACCCGCTCCGGCACTCCGGGCCACCGCTCCCGCAGCACCGGCAGATTCTCCCGAAGCCACCGCGGCCCGCGCACGAGCTCCTCGGCGTCATGCACGGCCCAGGCGAGGAACAGGCCATAGGTGACAAGGGGGTTCACGTTCGAATTGGTCACACGTCACCATGCCGCCTGCTGAACACGTACACGCACCCCGACACAGGGTGACGCCGATCACCCGGCGGCGGAGGCGGCAGCACCGGCGTACCCTCCCGGGAGAGAACAAGCCGGCCGATCCGGAAGGGCCATGGAAATGCAACCGGACACACGCGCGTTGTGCGACACCCTGGGCCCGTTCCCCTGGCCGGAGGCATCGAGCCTGAGCCAGGTGGAACGCGATTGGCATGTTGAGCTCCCCGACGACGTGAAGGCGGTGTCGGGCCTCTACGGGGACACCCTGATCGACGACTTCCTGTTCGTCTACGGCCCGCGCACGATGAGGGAGAAGGGGGAGTGGATGAGTCGATACGTCAGCGAGAGGAACTCTCGGACGATCGTGGATCCCGTGCTCCCGTCCGCAGGGGGGATGCTCTACTGGGGCCACACGGTGGAAGGCGACCAGCTGTTCCTGGTACCGGGTTCCGACGGTGCCGCGAGTTGGACCGTCTCCGCATTCCGGCGAGGGTGGGCGGATTGGCATGTGACCGATCTCGACGTCGTCTCCTGGCTCACCGGCGTCTTCCGCGGCGAGATCGAGACCGACTGGTTCCCCGAGTGGCCCGCGCGGCACACCTTTGAGCGCTGACACGAAGACCGGTGGGATGCGGTGACCCCGTAGGACCCCGCCTCGCGCGCCGAGACACGCTCACCGCACCGCATCCCGCCGCACTCACAGCCCGACGATCGAGTTCCACCTCTTCGCGAACTCCGGGCGCTCCTCGGCCGTGATGTCCCGGGCGATGGTCAGGCGGTCGCGCATGGCGGTGTCCGGGAAGATCAGCGGGTCCTCGGCGAGGGCCACGAGTTCCTCGTCGCCGGAGTCGGCGAGGACGTTCTGGGCGGCCGGGACCGGGCAGACGTAGTTGACCCAGGCGGCGAGTTCGGCGGCGACCTCGGGCTCGTAGTAGTAGTCGACGAGCTTCTCGGCGTTGGACTTGTGCTGGGCGAGGTTGGGGATCATGAGGGACTCGGCCCACAGTTCGGCGCCCTCCTCGGGCACGACGAACTCGATGTCCGGGTTGTCGGCCTGGAGCTGGATGACGTCGCCGGAGTAGGCCTGGCAGGCGAGGACGTCGCCGGTGGACAGGTCCTTGATGTAGTCGTTGCCGGTGAAGCGCCGGATGTGCTTGGTCCGGACGAGCCCCTCGACCTGCTCGCACAGGGCGTGGAAGTCGTCGCCGGTCCAGCGGGACACGTCGACGCCGTTGCCCATCAGGAGCAGCGCCATGGACTCGTCGAGGCCGGAGAGCAGGGTGACCTTGCCGCGCAGGTCGTCGGCCCACAGTTCCTTGGTGGAGCGCAGTTCCCTGCCGAGCTTCCTGCGGTTGTACGCGATGCCGGTGATCCCGGACTGCCAGGGCACGCTGTGCCGCCGGCCGGGGTCGAAGGCGGGCTCGGCGAGCTGCGGGTCGAGGTGCTTCGCGACGTTCGGCTGGGCGGCGCGGTCCATCTCCTGGACCCAGCCGAGGCGGACGAAGCGGGCGGCCATCCAGTCGCTGACGACGATCAGATCGCGCCCGGTCTCCTGGTGGTTCATCAGGGACGGGCTGATCTTGCCGAAGAACTCGTCGTTGTCGTTGATCTCCTCGGTGTACCGGACGGAGATCCCGGTCCGACCGCGGAAGGCGTCCAGGGTGGGCCGCTTCGAGGTGTCCTCGTCGTCGGTGTCGATGTACAGCGGCCAGTTGGCGAATTCGAGCGTCCGGTCGCGCGCCGAGAGGTCCCGGCCCGACCGCTCGCCCTCCTCGACGTAGGCGGCGGGGACCCCGCAGCCGGCGAGCAGGGTCGCGGCCCCGGCGCCGCCGATGCCGCGGAGGAGGGACCGGCGGGACACGTGTTTCCTGGCTGTCGCTCTCACCCGAGCAGCATCCCGGCCCGCCGCGACCTGCGGCAATGGACGGTCCGTCGAGCGACGGAGCGCGGCCCCGACACCCTGTCGATCATGGGTGCCGGGGCCGCGCGGGGGGCTGGGGGGATCAGCCCAGAGAGGTCATGACGTGCTTGATGCGCGTGTAGTCCTCGAAGCCGTAGGAGGAGAGGTCCTTGCCGTAGCCGGACTTCTTGTAGCCGCCGTGGGGCATCTCGGCGACGAGCGGGATGTGGGTGTTGATCCACACGCAGCCGAAGTCGAGGGCCTTGGACATGCGCATCGCGCGCGCGTGGTCCTTGGTCCAGACGGAGGAGGCGAGGGCGTACTCGACGCCGTTCGCGAACTCCAGGGCCTGGGCCTCGTCCGTGAAGGACTGGACGGTGATGACCGGGCCGAAGACCTCGTTCTGGACGATCTCGTCGTCCTGCTTGAGGCCGGAGACGACGGTCGGGGCGTAGAAGTAACCCTTGTCACCGACGCGGTGACCGCCGGCCTCGACCTTGGCGTGGGCCGGGAGACGGTCGATGAAGCCGGTGACCTGCTTCAGCTGGTTGGCGTTGTTGAGCGGGCCGTACAGCACGTCCTCGTCGTCCGGCTGGCCGGTCTTCGTCTCGGCGGCGGCCTTGGCGAGGGCGGCGACGAACTCGTCGTGGATGGACTCGTGCACGAGGACACGGGTCGCGGCCGTACAGTCCTGGCCGGCGTTGAAGAAGCCCGCGACCGAGATGTCGCCGACGGCGGCCTCGATGTCGGTGTCCTCGAAGACGACGACCGGGGCCTTGCCGCCCAGCTCCAGGTGGACGCGCTTGACGTCCTTGGCCGCCGACTCGGCGACCTGCATGCCGGCGCGGACCGAGCCGGTGATGGAGGCCATCGCCGGGGTCGGGTGCTCGACCATGGCCTTGCCGGTCTCGCGGTCGCCGCAGACGACGTTGAAGACGCCCTTGGGGACGATCTGGCCGATGATCTCGGCCATCAGGACGGTCGACGCGGGGGTCGTGTCCGAGGGCTTGAGGACGACGGTGTTGCCCGCGGCGAGGGCCGGGGCGAACTTCCACACGGCCATCATCATCGGGTAGTTCCACGGCGCGACCTGCGCGCAGACGCCGACCGGCTCGCGGCGGATGATGGAGGTCATGCCCTCCATGTACTCGCCGGCGGACTTGCCCTCGAGCATCCGGGCGGCACCCGCGAAGAAGCGGATCTGGTCCACCATCGGCGGGATCTCCTCGCTCGCGGTGAGAGCGACCGGCTTGCCGGTGTTCTCGACCTCGGCGGCGACGAGCTCCTCGGCCCGCTCCTCGAAGGCGTCGGCGATCTTGAGGAGCACCTTCTGGCGCTCGGACGGCGTGCTGTCACGCCAGGCGGGGAAGGCGGCCGCCGCGGCCTCCATGGCGGCGTCGACGTCGGCCTGCCCGGAGAGCGGGGAGGTGGCGTACACCTCGCCGGTGGCCGGGTTGACCACCTCGATGGTGCGGCCGTCGGCCGCGTCGCGGAACTCCCCGTTGATGTAGTTACGCAGCCGGCGCAGCTCGGTGGTCACTTGCCACCCCTCCTGTCACGTTCTGTCTTCGCACGTCCTTGTGCGGGGTCCCGATGGGCGAGACACCTCAGCCTAATCGCTCGACAGACGCTTTCAACAGCCCCGACCCCCCTCAACTTCGGATTCAGCAAGATCTGGAGCCCGTCACAACGAATTTCATCGCTCTGGGCTTGCACGACGGACAATCTCGGTGCACAGTGAAGTCGTGGCCAGTCGAAGCACAGACTCCAGAACCGGAACCGGTTCGTCCCCGACGATCGATGCCGTCTCCCTGGCGATCATCGAACAGCTCCAGCAGGACGGACGCCGTCCCTACGCGGCGATCGGAAAGGCCGTCGGCCTCTCCGAAGCAGCCGTGAGGCAACGCGTCCAGAAGCTGCTCGACCAGGGCGTCATGCAGATCGTCGCCGTCACCGACCCGCTCACCGTGGGATTCCGGCGGCAGGCGATGGTCGGCATCAACGTCGAGGGTGACCTGGATCCGGTAGCGGACGCACTGACGGCCATGGCCGAATGCGAGTACGTGGTGATGACCGCGGGCTCCTTCGACCTGATGGTGGAGATCGTCTGTGAGGACGACGATCACCTGCTGGATGTGATCAACAAGCGCATCCGCACACTCCCCGGCGTGCGCTCCACGGAGAGCTTCGTCTACCTCAAGCTCAAGAAGCAGACCTATATGTGGGGAACTCGATAACCGTGACCCAGGACCTGTCCAAGACCGCGTACGACCACCTGTGGATGCACTTCACCCGCATGTCGTCCTACGAGAACAACCCCGTCCCCACCATCGTGCGTGGTGAGGGCACCTACATCTTCGACGACAAGGGCAAGCGCTACCTCGACGGTCTCGCGGGTCTCTTCGTGGTCAACGCCGGACACGGCCGCCAGGAGCTGGCCGAGGTCGCGTACAAGCAGGCCCAGGAGCTCGCGTTCTTCCCCGTGTGGTCGTACGCGCACCCCAAGGCCGTGGAGCTCGCCGAGCGCCTCGCGGACTACGCCCCGGGCGACCTCAACAAGGTCTTCTTCACCACCGGTGGCGGCGAGGCCGTCGAGACCGCCTGGAAGCTCGCCAAGCAGTACTTCAAGCTGCAGGGCAAGCACACCAAGTACAAGGTCATCTCGCGTGCGGTCGCCTACCACGGCACCCCGCAGGGCGCCCTGTCCATCACCGGTCTGCCGGCCCTGAAGGCCCCCTTCGAGCCGCTGGTCCCCGGCGCGCACAAGGTGCCGAACACCAACATCTACCGCGCCCCGATCCACGGCGACGACCCCGAGGCCTTCGGCCGCTGGGCCGCCGACCAGATCGAGCAGCAGATCCTCTTCGAGGGCCCCGAGACCGTCGCGGCCGTCTTCCTGGAGCCGGTGCAGAACGCCGGTGGCTGCTTCCCGCCGCCGCCCGGCTACTTCCAGCGCGTCCGCGAGATCTGCGACCAGTACGACGTGCTGCTCGTCTCCGACGAGACGATCTGCGCCTTCGGCCGCCTCGGCACGATGTTCGCCTGTGACAAGTTCGGCTACGTGCCGGACATGATCACCTGCGCCAAGGGCATGACCTCGGGCTACTCCCCGATCGGTGCCTGCATCGTCTCGGACCGCATCGCCGAGCCGTTCTACAAGGGCGACAACACCTTCCTGCACGGCTACACCTTCGGTGGCCACCCGGTGTCGTCGGCGGTCGCCATCGCCAACCTCGACATCTTCGACAAGGAAGGCCTCAACCAGCACGTGCTGGACAACGAGGGCGCCTTCTACTCGACGCTGTCGAAGCTGCACGACCTGCCGATCGTCGGCGACGTCCGCGGCAACGGCTTCTTCTACGGCATCGAGCTCGTCAAGGACAAGGCCACCAAGGAGTCCTTCAACGACGAGGAGGTGGAGCGCGTCCTGTACGGCTTCCTCTCCAAGGCGCTGTACGACGCCGGCCTGTACTGCCGCGCCGACGACCGTGGCGACCCGGTCATCCAGCTGGCCCCGCCGCTGATCGCCGACCAGGGCACCTTCGACGAGATCGAGGGCATCCTGCGCAACGTGCTCACCGAGGCGTGGACCAAGCTCTGAGCACCGAGCTGTAAGCACCGAGCTGCGAGCACGAAGCTGCGAGCAGGACGCTGCGAACAGGACGCTGTAAGGACCGAACCACGGCGGTCCCCCCAGCATCACGCCGCCCTCACGGCGTGACCCCCACGGCCCGGGTATGCCGCCATCCGAGTGGATGGCGGCTGCCCGGGCCGTGTGCTGTCCGTACAACCGGATCTGAATCCTTACGGTGCCGAGTGACCGACAGGCCCGTCCCTTCGTTCCCCCGGACGGGGGAAGGCGAGTATCGGATCCGACATCGAGGTGTACGCGATGGCCCCACCGGACAACGACGTGCTCTGGGCGCGTTCCCTGCACTGCGAACTGGGCGGTTCGGACGCCCTCAGCGGCGTCTCCCTCGGCGTCCGCGAAGGCGAGATCCTCGCCGTCGTCGGCCCCCGCGGCAGCGGCAAGACCACCCTCCTGCGCTGCCTCTCCGGCCAGCTCGTCGCCCAGCGCGGCGAGGTCTGGTTCAACAGCGGCCCCGTGCACACCCTGGGCCCCGCCCAGCGCGAACGGCTCCGCCGCGACCGCTTCGGCTGGATCGACCCCGAGCCCGGCCTCGTCCCCGAGCTCACCGGCTGGGAGAACACCGCCCTGCCCCTGCTGCTCCGCGGGACCTCCCACCGGGCCGCGAAGACCACCGCCACGGAATGGCTGGAGCGGCTCGACATCGGCGGCTGCGCCCGCAAGCGGCCGCACGCCCTCACCCACTCCCAGCGCCAGCGCATCGCGATCGCCCGCGCCCTGGTCACCACCCCGTCGGTCCTCTTCGCCGACGAACCCACCGCCACCCTGCACCGGGCCGACGGCGCGCAGGTCCTGCGCACACTGACGGCAGCGGCCCGCTCCCACGGCATCACCGTGCTCCTCGCCACCCACGACGGCGAGGTCGCCGCGCTCGCCGACC
Organism: Streptomyces sp. NPDC055815; assembly: GCF_053616475.1. Classification (NCBI taxonomy): domain Bacteria; kingdom Bacillati; phylum Actinomycetota; class Actinomycetes; order Kitasatosporales; family Streptomycetaceae; genus Streptomyces; species Streptomyces sp. NPDC055815. Next base: position 27,060 of record NZ_JBSHDU010000006.1, read on the forward strand.
GCACCGTCACCCTGCTCGACGGACGCCGGGTCGGCGCCGTACCCCCGGCGTCAGGGGCGGAGGGCGTCGCCGCGTGCTCGCTCTCCGTCTAGCCCGCGGGACCCACCCCCTCGTCCTCACGCGCCGGCTCCTCGTCGCCGCGGCGGCCGCGGGGGTGGGCTTCCTCCTGCTCTGCACCCTCGGATACGCCGTCGGACACCCGGACCGGTCCTCGACCTCGGTGCTGCGGCTGCTCTGGTGCGCCCTGCCGCTCGCCGCCACCGTCCAGTTCGCCGTCGCCGTGGCCCGCACCGACCCCAGCACCCGGCCCCGCCCCGGACTCTCCGCCGTCGGCCTCGGCCCCGCCCGGCTCACCGCCATCGCCGCCGCCTCGACGGCCGTCGCCTGCACGCTGGGCTCCACGGTCGCGCTCCTGTTCTATCTGCACCTGCGCGGTGACATCACCGGCCTGCCCTTCGACGGGGCCGCCGCCGAGCTCCTCGCCGCCGACCAGCCGATCCCGCTCGCCGCCGCCCTCACCCTGCTGGCCGTCCTGCCGGTCGTCGCCGCCACCGCGGCCGGCCTCGCACTGCGCCCCCGCACCGCGCCCGCCGCGCCCGAAGGCGCCGAGAAGACGATGCCGTCCGGGCTGCCCTGGGGGATCGCCCTCGTCGCGATCGGCCTCGCGATCGAGACGTACGCGGCCCAGGGCGACTCCCGGAGCGGGCTTCCGCTGCCGGGCGGCTTCGACGGCAACCCGGCGGGCGTCCTCGCCGGCTGGGTCCTCACCGCCGTCGGCCTCGCCATGGCGGGCCCGGGCCTCACGTACGGCTGCGGCCGGCTCCTCCAGGCCGTCCGGCCGGGCGCCACGCGGCTGCTCGCGGGCCGCGTCCTGATGGACGAGTCCCGCCGTATCGGCCGGCCCCTCGGCGTGGTCAGCGCGGTGCTCTCCGGCCTCCTCGCGGCGTCGGAGCTGTACGCGGCGGACGGCGCCGACTCCTTCGGCCCGCTCACCGGCCTCGGCGCCTCCCTGATCCTGGCCTGCACCACCGCGAGCCTCCTGACCGCCGCGCTGGAGTCCCGGCAGGGCCGCGCCCACACCACCGAGGCCCTCCTCCGCATCGGCGCCCCGCCCACGGTCCTGCGCACGGCGGCTCTGCTGCGCGCGGGCGCGCTGTTCGCCGTCTTCGCGCCGCTGACCTGGGCGGTGGCGGAAATGGCGGCGCTGCCGCTGACGGGCTGAGCGCTCCGTAGGCCGGATCGGGGAGCGGTGCCACGAGGGGCCGCCCGTCACGGCGGCCCCTATCGTGGGCCCATGGCGACGCTTCCCCCGGCACACCGCCCGCCCGGACCGCGCGGGCACGGACGCGAGATCCACACCCTCGCCGAGTTCGACGCGGCGCTCGCCCGCCCCGGCTCGCTCGCCGGACACCGGATCCAGTCGCTCGACCTCACCGGCCGGACCTTCGCCCTGCTCACCGCCGTCACCGCCGATGCCGTCTTCCTCGGCTGCCCCATGGAGCCGGAGGCCGCCGCCAAGGTCCGCGCCGACGGGGCCCTCGTCTTCCCGCCCGTCCCCGAGCTGCCCTTCGACCCGTACCGGGCCAGGCTCTACACCCCCGAGGAACTCTTCGCGGGGATCGCCGAGACCGGGTACGAGTCGACGCCCGACTTCCTCGCGTACGCGTGGTTCGGCCGGACCAGGGCCGACGGCGACATCCTCGCCTCGATGCTCCGCTCCCTCCACGACGACGCCGTCTCCGACGCCCTCGACGAACACCTCGACGGGGCCCGGGTCGTCGGCGTCATGGGCGGGCACGCGATGGGCCGGGGCACCGAGGCGTACGCGGGTGCCGCCCGGCTCGGCAGGACCCTGGCCCGCGCCGGGCACACCGTGGCGACCGGCGGCGGACCGGGCGCGATGGAGGCCGCGAACCTCGGCGCGTACCTGGCGCCCCACGGGGACGAGGCCCTCGCCTCCTCGCTGGACCTCCTCGCCAGGGCCCCGTCCTTCACCCCGTCGGTGACGGACTGGGCGCGGGCGGCTTTCGCGGTACGGGCCCTGTGGCCGCGCGGCGGGGACTCGGTCGGCATCCCGACCTGGTTCTACGGCCACGAGCCGCCGAACCCGTTCGCCGCGCACATCGCCAAGTACTTCGCGAACGCCACCCGGGAGGACGGGCTGCTCGCCCGCTCGACGGCGGGCATCGTCTTCCTGCCGGGCGCGGCGGGCACGGTCCAGGAGATCTTCGACAACGCGACCCCGAACTACTACGGCTCCCGGGGGACCCCGACCCCGATGGTCCTGGTGAACCGCGCCCACTGGACCACCCACCTCCCGGCCTGGCCCCTCCTGGAATCCCTCGCGACCGGCCGCCCGATGGCAGCGCGGATCGCCCTGGTGGACTCCATCGACGAGGCCCCGGAGGCGCTGAAACGCCTGGGGGCGTAGCCCCCCCGTTGTGGGCATGCGTTCCGCCGGGGCGGAACGGGTGGGCACAACGGAACGGCGCCCTTGCCGGCGCCAGAGGCTCCCGCGCCTGAACCCGCACCACCAGCTCGGTACACGGGGTGCGGCTCCAGGCGCGGAACGCGGAGGCGCCGCGAGAGCGCGCCGTCCCGTGTGCCCACCCGTCCCGCCCCAGCGGGACGATTGCCCACACGGCGGTGGGCCGGGGCACCGCCCAGCCCGGCGCGGGCGCCACACGGCGCGTGGGCGCCCCCAGACCTCCACCGGCTCCCGCCGACCCCGGCCGCGGCCCTGGGCGCGGTGCTGTGGGGCTGCGCGGCCCTGGCCCACCGCCGCCGAGCCCTGGGCACATGCCCGTACTGCGGCGGGCGCGGCCACCGCCCCGGAATCGCGGAGACCGGGCTCGCCTCCCGCGCCGGTCTCGTCGCGGTCGGCGCCCTCGTCCCGTACACCGTCCTGAAGACGCTCTGGGCGCTGGGCGTCACCCCCGGCTACACGGGCACCGGCCGCCCGGGCGCCGACCCGGAGTACACCAGCGACCTCGGGCTCTGGCTGTACGACCACGGCGTCGACGTCACCGCAGTCCTGGCCCTGGCAGGCATGGCCCTCGCGCTCGCGCTGACCCGTCCCTGGGGCCGGGCACTGCCCCGGCTCCCGCTGCTCGCTCTCGGTTGGGCCGGGGCGGGCGCGCTCGCCCCGTTCGGCGCCTTCCTGGCCGCGTTCGGCGTGCTGGCGTGGACGGGCGTGATCAGCGTGGGCATGGCGGACCACGCCCCCTGGGTGGTCGCCGTCGCCTACGGAGGCTTCTGCGGCTACGGCCTCGCCCTCGGCCGGGTCACCCACGCCTACCAGCGGGCGACCCGGAGGAGCTGCGTACGCTGCTAGCCGCTCACTTCCGCCAGAACAGATAGTGCGTCACCCGGCCGCCCGGACTGGGCACCACATCGCAGTGGAAGCGGTCGAACAGCTCCTCCGGCGACTCCCACAGCCGCGACCCCGAGCCCAGCTTCACCGGCGAGACCGCCACGTGCAGCGTGTCGACGAGGTCGGCGTCCAGGAACTCCCGGATCGTGGAGGCGCCGCCGCCGAGGCGGACGTCCTTGCCTCCCGCGGCCTCCTTCGCCATGCCGAGCACCGTCTCCGGGTCCGCGTCGACGAAGTGGAACGTCGTGTCGGAGAGCGTGAACGACGGACGCGGGTGGTGGGTCAGCACGAAGACCGGCGTGTGGAACGGCGGCTCGTCCCCCCACCAGCCGCGCCAGTCCTCGTTCTCCCAGGGCCCGCGCAGCGGGGAGAACTTGTTGCGGCCCATGATCTCGGCGCCGATGTTCCGCGCGAAGTCCCGCGTCAGGTAGTCGTCGAGGCCCCGGCTGCCGCCCGGATCGGTCCGCATCGGCCAGCTGGCCGTCGCGCCGGCCCAGGAGAACATCTCCCCGGGATCGGCGTGCCCGAACGGCCGCTCCAGACTCTGGCCCTCGCCGGCGCCGAATCCGTCGGCGGAGACGTTGAAGTTCTGGACTCTGAGCAACTGGCCCACGGTCTTCCTCCCGCATGGTCGAAAAAACGACGAACACCAAGGAGACTCCCCCGGCCGCGAAAACTCATCGCCCCCGCGCTACGGCGTGTCGTCGCCCAGCACCACCACGTCCTCCGCCCGGAACTCCACGCCCACCCCGGCGCCCTCCTCCGGCGCCTCCCGGAGCGGCAGCTCGGCCTCCAGGGCGGGGCCCTCGGCCGGCCGGAGTCGTACGAGGACCTGGCTGCCCCGGAAGGTCCGGGATTCCACCGTCCACACCGGACGCTGCTCCACGAGCCGTACCCCGCCCGGGCGGACGAGGAGCCGCCGCTCCCCCTCCGGCGAGCCGTCGGGCACCGGGATCTTCCCCCACACGGTCTGCGCGACCCCGCCGGTCACCCGCGCCGCCACCACGTTGTCGAAGCCGAGGAACCGCGCCACGAACTCCGACGCCGGCCGCCGCCACACGTCGGCCGGCGTCCCCGACTGGGCGATCCGCCCGTCCCGCATGACGACGACGCGGTCGGCGAGCGCGAAGGCCTCGCCCTGGTCGTGGGTGACGGCGAGGACCGTCGTCCCGAGCCGCCCGAAGAGCTGCCGCAGCTCCACGACGAGCCGCTCCCGCAGCCCCCGGTCGAGCTGGCCGAGCGGCTCGTCGAGCATGAGGAGCCGGGGCCGGGGCGCCAGGGCCCGGGCGAGCGCCACCCGCTGCTGCTCGCCGCCGGAGAGCGCGGCGACGGACCGCCGCTCGGCCCCGGGGAGGCCGACGAGGTCGAGCAGCTCCCGCACCCGCTCGGCCTGCTCCGCCTTCCCGGCACCCCGCATCCGCAGGCCGAAGGCGACGTTGCCGCCGACGTCCCGCTGCGGGAACAGCTGGTGGTCCTGGAACATCAGGCCGACGCCCCGCCGGTGCACCGGCACCCCGGCCTGGTCGGCGCCGCCGAGCAGCACCCGGCCGCCGTCGAGCGCCTGGAGCCCGGCGACGGACCGCAGCAGCGTGGACTTGCCGCTGCCGCTGGGGCCGAGCACGCACACGATCTCGTGCTCGGCGACCTCCAGGTCCACGGCGTCGAGCACGGCCCGCTCCCCGAACCGTACGGTCGCGGCCTCGATCGAAAGCATCAGAACTCCCCGGAGGTCCGGTCGGTGCGGAGCCGTTCCAGCAGCAGCAGGGACACCGCGCACACCACCATCAGAATCGTCGAGAGGGCCATCGCCTGGCCGTAGTTGAGCGCGCCGGGCCGGCCGAGCAGCCGGGCCACCGCCACCGGCAGCGTCGGGCTCTCGGGCCGGGCGATGAAGACGGTCGCGCCGAACTCACCGAGCGACACCGCGAACGCGAACCCGGCCGCGATGAGCAGCGCCCGCCGCACCAGCGGCAGGTCCACCTCCCGCCAGGCCCGCCACGGCGAGGCGCCGAGCACGGCCGCCGCCTCCCGCAGCCTCTCGTCCACCGCGCGGAGCACCGGCAGCATCGTCCGTACGACGAAGGGGACGCCGACCAGGGCCTGCGCGAGCGGTACGAGGATCCAGCTGGCCCGCAGGTCGAACGGCGGCTCGTCGAGGGTGATGAGGAAACCGAAGCCGACGGTGACGGCGGAGACCCCGAGCGGCAGCATGAGCAGCGCGTCGAAGCCCCGCACGAGCCGTCCGGCCCGCCGCCGGGTGAGCGCCGCCGCCGCGAGTCCGCCGATCGCCACGGCGATGGCGGTGGCGGCCACCGCGTACCGCAGCGAGTTCCCGATCGCCTCCAGGGGCGGGACGAGGAAGGTCCCGGACTCGTCGAGCGAGCCGAGCGCCCGGTAGTAGCCGAGCCCGTACCCGTCCGGTCCGGCGAAGGACCGCTCGACGAGGACGCCCAGTGGCAGCAGGATCAGCAGCGCCACGGAGGCGAGGACGCCCGCGAGCAGCGCCCACTGTCCGGCGCCGCGCGGCCGGCGCGCCGCCGATTCGGCCGGTACGAGCCGGAGCGCGGTCTCGCGCCGCCGTACCGTCCAGGCGTGCACGCCGAGGATCAGGCCGACGGCCACGAACTGCACGAGCGTGAGCACGGCGGCTGTCGGCAGGTCGAGCAGCCGGGCGGTCTGCCGGTAGATCTCGGCTTCCAGCGTGGAGTACGCCTCCCCGCCGAGGATCTGCACGACGCCGAAGGAGGTGAAGGTGAAGAGGAAGACCATCAGGGCGGCCGCCGCCACCGCGGGCACGAGCGCGGGCAGCGTCACCGTCCGCCAGGCCGTCCAGCGCGAGGCGCCGAGGACCCGGGCGGCCTCCTCCTGGCGCGGGTCGAGCTGCGACCAGAGGCCGCCGACGGTGCGGACGACGACGGCGTAGTTGAAGAAGACGTGCGCGAGGAGGATCGCCCAGACGCTGGTGTCGAGGCGCAGCCCCCACAGCTCGTCGGTGAGCCCGTTCCGGCCGACGAGCGCGAGGAACGCGGTGCCGACGAGGACGGTCGGCAGCACGAACGGCACGGTGACGACGGCCCGCAGCACGCTCTTGCCGGGGAAGTCGAAGCGGGCGAAGACGTACGCGCCGGGCAGCGCGACCAGGAGGGTGAGCCCGGTGGAGGCGAGCGCCTGCCACACGGTGAAGCCGAGCACGTCGAGGATGTCCGGCCGGCTCAGCGTCTCGCCGATCCGGCCGAACCGCCAGGCGCCGTCGGGCCGCAGCCCCCGGTCCACGATGGACACGACGGGCCAGGCGAAGAAGACCCCGAAGAACGCGACGGGCAGGGCCATCAGCCCCAGCCGCGTCGCGCTCCCCCGGACGTCCCGCCTTACTTCAGTACGAGCGACGACCACTGCTGGATCCACGGGTCACGCTTCTCGGCGATCTTCTCGGGCGCCATGGTCTCCGGCTTCTCGATCACGACGCCGTGCTTGGTGAAGAGCTCCGGCAGGGCCGCGTCCTTCGCCACCGGGTTGACGAACATCTGGAGCGGCATGTCCTCCTGGAACTCCTTGGAGATCAGGAAGTCGATCAGCGCCTTGCCGCCCTCGGGGTTCTTCGCCCCGTTCAGCAGGCCCGCGAACTCGGTCTGCCGGAAGCAGGTGCCGGTGGAGACCCCGGTGGGCGCCACCTTCGGCTGCGGCTCGCCGTACAGCACCTCGACGGGCGGGCTGGAGGCGTACGAGACGACCAGCGGCCGGTCGCCCTTGGCCTGCTTGCCGCCGGCCGAGCCGGAGAACTCCTGGTTGTAGGCGAGCTCCCAGCTGTCGACGGTCTTCACACCGTTGGCCTTGAGCTTCTTCCAGTAGTCCTGCCAGCCCTCGTCGCCGTACTCGGCGGCGGTGCCGAGGAGGAAGCCGAGGCCCGGGGAGGACCGCTCGGGGTTCTCGACGACGAGCAGGTCCTTGTACTCCGGCTTCGCGAGGTCGTCGAAGGTCACCGGCGGTGCCAGCTTCTTGTCGGCGAAGTACTTCTTGTCGTAGTTGACGCAGATGTCGCCGGAGTCGATCGGGGTGACCCGGTGCTCCTTGTCGAGCTGGTACACGGCGGGGACCCGGTCCAGGCCCTTCGCCTCGTACGGCACGAAGATCCCGTTGTCGAGGGCGCGGGAGAGGAGGGTGTTGTCGACGCCGAAGAAGACGTCGCCCTGCGGGGAGCCCTTGGTGAGGATCTCCTTGTTGACGGCCTCACCGGCGTCGCCGCTCTTCAGAACCTTGACCGTGAAACCGGTCTGCTTGGTGAAGTCCGCGAGCACCTCCTTGGAGGCGTTGAACGAGTCGTGGCTCACCAGCGTCACCGTCTTCGGCGCGGGCTGGTCGGTCTTGCCGGCCGAACCCCGGACCTCGTCGGTGCCGCACGCGGCGAGACTGGTGATGCCGAGCGCCGCGACGAGCGCGGCGGCGGCGGCCTTCTTGATGCTCACTGGATTCCTCCTGGGTGTGACCAGGAAGAGACGCGGCCCTGCCCACGTCCGGCGGACCGGACGCGGGCAGGGCGCAACAGCTTGAGTTACGACCGAACTTCCTACCCAGAATGACCTGGGCGAGGTTCAGAGGGTCTGCGGTCTACGGTTACCGCACTCTCAGCGCTGTGGCGCTCCCCTGTCGGAATATGGAGATGTGTTCGAGCTCAGACTACAAGGTCAGCGCTCGGCGGCCGCGAGCTGTCCACAGGCACCGTCGATCTCCTGACCTCGGGTGTCGCGCACGGTCACCGGCACGCCGTGGCGGGCGATCGCCTCGACGAAGGCCTTCTCGTCCTCGGGGCGGGAGGCCGTCCACTTCGAGCCGGGCGTCGGGTTCAGCGGGATCAGGTTGACGTGCACCCGCTTGCCCTTGAGCAGCTTGCCGAGCAGGTCGCCACGCCAGGCCTGGTCGTTGATGTCCCGGATGAGGGCGTACTCGATGGAGATCCGGCGCCCGGACTTCTCCGCGTACTCCCAGGCCGCGTCGAGGACCTCGCGGACCTTCCAGCGGGTGTTGACGGGCACGAGGGTGTCGCGGAGCTCGTCGTCCGGGGCGTGCAGCGAGACGGCGAGCCGGCACTTGAAGCCCTCGTCGGCGAAGCGCAGCATCGCGGGGACGAGGCCGACGGTGGAGACGGTGATGCCGCGCTGCGAGAGCCCGAGGCCGTCCGGCTCGGGGTCGGTGAGGCGACGGATGGCGCCGACGACCCGCTTGTAGTTGGCGAGCGGCTCGCCCATGCCCATGAACACGATGTTGGAGAGACGCGCCGGTCCCCCGGGCACCTCGCCGTCGCGCAGGGAGCGCATGCCGTCCACGATCTGGTGCACGATCTCGGCGGTCGACAGGTTCCGGTCGAGGCCGGCCTGCCCGGTCGCGCAGAACGGGCAGTTCATGCCGCAGCCGGCCTGCGAGGAGATGCACATGGTCACCCGGTCCGGGTAGCGCATGAGCACGGACTCCACGAGCGTGCCGTCGTGCAGCCGCCACAGGGTCTTACGGGTGGTGTCGTCGTCGCACGAGATGTGCCGCACCACGGACATCAGGTCGGGCAGCAGCTCCCCGGCCAGCTTCTCCCGCGAGGCGGCCGGGATGTCGGTCCACTCGGCGGGGTCGTGCGCGTACCGCGCGAAGTAGTGCGTGGACAGCTGCTTGGCGCGGAACGGCTTCTCGCCGATCGCGGCGACGGCCTCCTTCCGCTCGGCGGGCGAGAGGTCGGCCAGGTGCCGCGGCGGCTTCTTGGCTCCGCGGGGGGCGACGAAAGTGAGTTCTCCGGGCACGGGACGGGCCACGATCGGGTGTCTCCTCAGACGGCACGAGGTCCGGACAGCCCCGCGACGGCGGGAAGAGGCGACCTCACTGGAGCGCCCTCGCGGCGGCGAGGACGACGGAAGGGCCCGTAGCGCACGCGCCACGAGCCCTTCCAGAGTACCCGCTGTCCGTCAACCGGTTCCGACGAAGAGCGCCATCAGCAGCCACACCACCGGCGCCGTGGGCAGCAGCGAGTCCAGCCGGTCCATGATGCCGCCATGGCCCGGGAGCAGCGTGCCCATGTCCTTGATGCCCAGGTCGCGCTTGATCATGGACTCGCCGAGGTCGCCGAGCGTCGCGCTCGCCGCCACCGCGAGACCGAGGATCAGGCCCTGCCACCAGACGCCGTCGTCGATCATGAACTGCATGCACAGCGCGCCCGCCGCCATGGCGAACGTCACCGCGCCGACCAGGCCCTCCCGGGTCTTGCCGGGGCTGATCCGCGGGGCCAGCTTGTGCTTGCCGAAGCGCCAGCCGATCGCGTACGCCCCGGTGTCGCTGACCACGGTCAGGATCAGGAAGGTCAGCACCCGCTGCGGACCGTCGTCCGCGGTCAGCAGCATCGCCACGAACGTCGCCAGGAACGGCACGTAGAACGCGGCGAAGACGCCCGCCGTGACGTCCTTCAGGTAACCCTCGGGAGGCTCCGTCATCCGCCAGACGAGCACCGCGAGCGCCGTCAGGGCCATCGCCACCCAGGCACCTTCGGCGCCCCGGACGTAGCCGGCGACGACCATCGCCGCGCCGCCGACCGCGAGCGGCACCAGCGGGGCCTTGATCGCCTTGCGCTCCTGGAGGCGGGAGGTGAGCTCCCACAGGCCGACGACCACGGCGACCGCTATCACTCCGACGAACGCCGGCTTCCAGATGAACAGCGACGCGATGATGACGGCACCGAGACCGACCCCGACCCCTATGGCCGCGCCCAGGTCACGGCCCGCGCTCTTCTTCTGCCGGGGCGCCGAGGACGGCGCGGACGGCGGAGGCGGGGTGGGGCTGGACATGGGCTCCTGCGGGTGCTCGTGCGGCGTCTCGTCACGGAACAGGGGACCGCTCGGGTGAGCGGCCCCCCGGCCGTGACCGTCCTGGAATCCGCCGGCGGGAACGTCGGGCACGATGGGCATGGGCCGAGTCTGCGCCGCCTGATGCCGATCGTATGCGGGACCCGCCGGGGCAGGCCCCTGGTCGGGTCCCCCACGGCCGGAACCGGCCGGGGCCCCCCAGGAAGAGTCGTTCATCAGACCTCGAGCAGCTCGGCTTCCTTGTGCTTGAGCAGCTCGTCCACCTGCGCGACGTACTTCGCGGTGGTGTCGTCGAGCTCCTTCTCGGCGCGGCGGCCCTCGTCCTCGCCGACCTCGCCGTCCTTGACGAGCTTGTCGATGGTCTCCTTGGCCTTGCGGCGCACCGAGCGGATCGAGATCTTCGAGTCCTCGGCCTTGCCCTTGGCGACCTTGATGTACTCCCGGCGGCGCTCCTCGGTCAGCTCGGGGAACACCACGCGGATGATGTTGCCGTCGTTGCTCGGGTTGACGCCGAGGTCCGAGTCCCGGATCGCCTGCTCGATGTTGCGCAGCGCGCTCTTGTCGAACGGCGTCACCACGGCCATGCGCGGCTCCGGGACGGAGAAGGACGCCAGCTGGTTGATGGGCGTGATGGCACCGTAGTAGTCGGCCACGATCTTGTTGAACATCGCCGGGTGCGCACGGCCGGTGCGGATCGCGGCGAAGTCCTCCTTGGCGACCACGACGGCCTTCTCCATCTTCTCCTCGGCCTCGAGGAGGGTCTCTTCGATCACCACTTGCTCCTGCGTGTCGTCGCGTTGTGTCCTGCACGGTGTACGACCGGCAGGGCTCTGTCCATCCCCTTGCGGGGCGGTTCCCCGGTTCGGGTCAGGCCCGGGTGCCCTGGTCGCTCACGAGCGTGCCGATCTTCTCACCCTTCACCGCGCGAGCGATATTGCCCTCGGTGAGCAGTTCGAAGACGAGGATCGGGAGGTTGTTGTCCCGGCACAGGGTGATGGCGGTGGCGTCGGCGACCTTGAGGTCGCGGGACAGCACCTCGCCGTACTCGAGGGCGTCGAACTTGACCGCGTCGGGGTTGCGCTTCGGGTCGGAGTCGTAGACGCCGTCCACGCCGTTCTTGCCCATGAGGAGGGCCTCGGCGTCGATCTCCAGGGCGCGCTGGGCGGCGGTGGTGTCCGTGGAGAAGTACGGCATGCCCATGCCCGCACCGAAGATGACCACGCGGCCCTTCTCCAGGTGGCGCACGGCGCGCAGCGGGATGTACGGCTCGGCGACCTGGCCCATGGTGATGGCGGTCTGGACGCGTGAGTCGATGCCCTCCTTCTCCAGGAAGTCCTGGAGGGCGAGGCAGTTCATCACGGTGCCGAGCATGCCCATGTAGTCGGAGCGGGCCCGGTCCATGCCGCGCTGCTGGAGTTCGGCGCCGCGGAAGAAGTTGCCGCCGCCGATCACCACCGCGATCTCCGCGCCGTCGCGGACGACGGCCGCGATCTCACGCGCGATGGCGTGCACGACATCGGGGTCGACGCCCAGGCCGGTACCGCCGGAGAAGGCTTCTCCGGACAGCTTCAGCATGTAGCGGCCGGCCTTCTTGCCGTTGTTGTCGTCGCCCTGTACGGCGCCCTGGTTCATGGAGATCTCCTCGTGCACATACGAAGGAGGCCATTGCCTTGGGTCCTCGCGGTATCCCGTGTGGCAATGGCCTCCTCGTCAGATCTGCGGTCGTCCTGCGCGGGCGCGGACGACTGCCTCAGACCCTACCGGGGTCCGGTGTCCGTCGCGTCTGCGTACGGACTCAGATGCCGACCTTGATGCGGGTGAAGCGCTTCAGGGTGACACCGGCCTCGTCCAGGACCTTCTGGACGGACTTCTTGTTGTCAAGGGCGTACGGCTGGCCGAGCAGCGTGGCGTCCTTGAAGAAGCCGTTGACGCGACCCTCGACGATCTTGGCGATCGCGGCCTCGGGCTTGCCCTCGGCGCGGGTGGTCTCCTCGGCGATGCGACGCTCGGACTCGACGACCTCGGCCGGAATGTCTTCCTTGGTGAGGTACTTCGGCGCGAAGGCGGCGATGTGCTGGGCGATGCCCTTGGCGACGTCGGCGTCGGCCTTGTCGAACTCGACGAGGACACCGATCTGCGGCGGCAGGTCGGGCATCGTGCGGTGCATGTACGCGTAGACGAAGCCGTCGGCGTACTGCGCGAAGCGGTCGAGGACGATCTTCTCGCCGAGGTTGGCGTTGGCCTCGTCGACGAACGCCTGGACGGTCTTGCCGGCCTCGATCTCGGAGGCGAGCAGGGCCTCCAGGTCGGCCGGGGCGGTGGCGGCGACGTGCTCGGCCAGCTGGGCGGCGACGGCCTGGAACTTGTCACCCTTGGCGACGAAGTCCGTCTCGCACTTCAGCTCGACGAGGACGCCGGAGGTGTTGTCGTCGGCGATGAGGGAGACCACGGCGCCGTTCTCGGCAGAGCGGCCCTCGCGCTTGGCGACGCCCTTCTGGCCCTTGATACGGAGCGCCTCGACGGCCTTGTCGACGTTGCCGTCGGCCTCGTCCAGGGCCTTCTTGCAGTCCATCATGCCGGCGCCGGTGAGCTCGCGGAGCTTCTTGACGTCAGCGGCGGTGTAGTTCGCCATGAGTCTGTTTCTCTCTCGAAGTCTGAAAGATCGGGCGGGTCCACGGGTGGACGGCGGGGGCTTCGTGGGCCCCCGCCGTCGTCACCCGAAGGTCCTGGAGGGTCAGGCCTGCTCGGCGTCCGCGGCCGGAGCCTCGGCGGCGGCCTCGGCCGGGGCGGCCTCGGCGGCGGGGGCCTCGGCGGCCTCGTCGGCCTTCTTCTCACCCTCGAGCAGGTCGCGCTCCCACTCGGCGAGCGGCTCGCCCTGGGCCTTCTCGCCCGGCTTCGAGTCGCCGGTCGCGGCGCCGGAGCGGGCGATGAGGCCCTCGGCGACGGCGTCGGCGATCACGCGGGTGAGCAGGGTGACGGAGCGGATCGCGTCGTCGTTGCCCGGGATCTTGTAGTCGACCTCGTCGGGGTCGCAGTTGGTGTCGAGGATCGCGACGACCGGGATGTGGAGCTTGCGCGCCTCACCGACGGCGATGTGCTCCTTCTTGGTGTCGACGATCCAGACGGCGCTCGGCACCTTCTGCATCTCGCGGATACCACCGAGGGTCTTCTCCAGCTTGGCCTTCTCGCGGGAGAGGACCAGGAGCTCCTTCTTGGTGAGACCCGAGGCGGCGACGTCCTCGAAGTCGATCTGCTCGAGCTCCTTGAGGCGCTGCAGACGCTTGTAGACGGTGGAGAAGTTGGTGAGCATGCCACCGAGCCAACGCTGGTTGACGTACGGCATGCCGACGCGCGTCGCCTGCTCGGCGATGGCCTCCTGGGCCTGCTTCTTCGTACCGACGAACATGATGGAGCCGCCGTGCGCGACGGTCTCCTTGACGAACTCGTAGGCGCGGTCGATGTACGACAGCGACTGGAGCAGGTCGATGATGTAGATGCCGTTGCGCTCGGTGAAGATGAAGCGCTTCATCTTCGGGTTCCAGCGACGGGTCTGGTGACCGAAGTGGACGCCGCTCTCCAGCAGCTCCCGCATCGTGACGACGGCCATGGCCATCTCCTTGGTTTTCTCGGTTTTGTGTTCCTGACGCCCCGGCGCGCCATGCCCCAGAGGGACCGAAAGGCGCTGCCACCCGCCGCGAGGACTGGTGGCGGGGCGTGCGAAGTCGACCCGGTGACCCGAGTCGCCATAGGAAGTGTACGGGACCCCGGGAGCGCCGGGTGACGGCACTGTCCACAGCGGGCGAGCGGTCCACAGATTTCGCCGCCGACGGCCGCGAGCCGGGCGACGGGGAAATCCTCTCCCCATGCACCTGCTGACCCTGCTCGCGACGCTGTCCCTCCTCTGGCCGGTGGGCCCTCCCCCGCCGGAGATCCTGCGCGGCTGGGAGCCCCCGCCGGGCCCGTACGCCGCGGGTCATCGCGGGGTGGACCTCGCCGCGCCGCCGGGCACCCCGGTCCTCGCACCGGCGGCGGGCACGGTCACGTTCGCGGGCCCGGTGGGCGGCCGCGGGGCGGTCACCCTCACCCTCCCGGGCACGGGCACTCCCCCACTCCGCACGACGTTCACCCCGGTGACCCCGCTGGTCCCCCAGGGCACCCGGGTCTCACCGGGCACCCCGATCGCCGAGGTCACGGAGAACCCCCACTGCCCGAGGAGCTGCCTCCACTGGGGCCTCCTGAAGGGCGACACGTACTTGAACCCCCTCCCCCTGACGCACCGCCCCGCCTCAAGACTCCTCCCCGTCCCCCGGGACGCGCCCTGGTCCCACGAGAACGACCAGATGAAGAGCATGGGCGGAACGTAGGCCGCGCCACTGACAGCGCCGGACGGGCGAGGGTCAGGGCGTGGGGCCGGCGGCTCCGCGGAGGGCCGCCGGCGGCCGGGCGAGGGTCAGGGCGTGGGGCCGACGGCTCCGTGGAGGGCCATCGTGACCGCGGCCTCGGCGATCACCGTGGGGTCTTCGGCCGCGCCGAGTTCGATGCGGCGGACGGCGGCGTCGACGACGCCCTGGAGGAGCATGGCACCGAGGCGGGGCTGGGGCTGTCCCAGGGCGGCGAGGGCCTCGACGATCATGGCGACGAGGCCGCCGTGGGCCGCGCGGATCTTCTCGCGGGCGCCGTCGTCCAGCTCGCTCGCCGAGATGGCGACGACGGCCCGGTGGCGCCGGTCCCCCACGAGGTCCAGCTGGGTGCGGACGTACGCCTCGACCTTGCCGCGCGGCGTCTCGGCGCCGGCCATGGCGGCCTCGACCTCGGCCGCCCAGACCGGGAAGTCGACGGCGCAGAGCTCTTCGACGACGGCGGCGCGCGACCGGAAGTACTCGTAGACCGACGAGCGGGCCAGGCCCGTGCGCTCGGCGAGGGCGGGGAAGGTCAGCGCCTCCGTACCCCCCTCGGACAGCAGGGAACGCGCGGCGTCCAGGAGGGCGCCGCGCTGCATGGTCCGGTGCTCGGCCACCGAGGCCGCTCGAATCCTGGGCACGGCTCCACTGTACGACCGGCCCGCAAGGGTCAGCGGCCGACGTCGGCCAGCTTGGCGCGGAGCTGGAGGACGGACTTGGTGTGGATCTGGCTGACGCGGCTCTCGGTGACGCCGAGGACGTGGCCGATCTCCGCGAGGGTCAGGCCCTCGTAGTAGTAGAGCGTGACGACGGTCTTCTCCCGCTCGGGGAGCGTGTTGATCGCACGGGCGAGCAACCGGCGCAGCTCGCGGTCCTCGGCGACCTCGACGGGGTTGTCGGCGGCGGTGTCCTCCAGGGTGTCCATGAGGGAGAGCCGGTCCCCGCCCTCGCCGCCGACGTGCAGCAGCTCCTCCAGGGCGACCACGTTCGCCAGGGACAACTGGCTGAAAACCGCGTGCAGTTCCTCCAGCGTGATCTCCATCTCCGCGGCGACCTCGCTCTCGGAGGGGGTCCGCCGGAGCTGCGCTTCGAGGGTGGCGTAGGCCCGCTCGACGTTGCGGGCCTTCTGGCGGACGGAGCGCGGGATCCAGTCCAGGGCGCGGAGTTCGTCGATCATGGCGCCGCGGATTCGGGTGATGGCGTACGTCTCGAACTTGATCGCCCGCTCGACGTCGAACTTCTCGATGGCGTCGATGAGCCCGAAGACCCCGGAGGAGACGAAGTCGGCCTGTTCCACGTTGGACGGCAGCCCCACGCTGACCCGTCCCGCGACGTATTTGACGAGCGGCGAGTAGTGCAGGATCAGCTGCTCCCGCAGCCGCTCGTCGCCGGTGTCCTTGTACGAGCGCCACAGCTCGTCGAGTGAGGTCGGTGCGGGCGGTCGCACGGTGCCCCGGGCTGCTGGGGGCACCGCAGCGCGGTCAGACCCGGAGGTGTGCTGGGGCATGCGTTGCCTTGAGCCGTTCTGCTGTCGGGTGTGTCGGTGCGGTTGTCCTGGAGGGAATCCTGGTGAGCGTAGCGTGAGTGTGCTGTCGCGGTGAGCGAACATCGGCGGATCGCGCCGCTCCGGGTGGACGCCGTCGGTCGCATCTTCGAACCCGGGCCGTGGCACGTCTCGGCCCCTCGGGTGCGGCCGAGAGAACTCGATTGTTCATCGCCTTCACCTTTTCACTCGAATGCGCCAGGTCAAGTACCGCCTCGCCGCGCGTTCGACGCTTCTGTCGCGGTGTTCGTCAACTGCCAGCCCTCCCCGCGCCGTTCGAGGAAGCCGAGCGAGTGGAGTTCGTACAGCTTGGCGAGGGTGTCGTCGGGGGTGGTTCCCGCGCGGCGGGCGATGACGGTGGTGGGCGTGGGACCTCGGGCGGGAACGGCTTCGAGGACGTGCGCGGTGGCGGGGGCGAGGAGGTCGCGGGGCAGGACGGGCCCCCGGCGCGCCGGGGCGAGCTGTCCGATGTCCCCGACGAGTTCGACGATCTCGTCGGCGTCGGTGACGAGGGTGGCGTCGCCGCGCAGGAGTTCGTGGACGCCTGCGGAGAGTGCGCTGGTGACGGGGCCGGGGACGCCCATGGTGTGACGGCCGAGGCGGGTGGCGGCGCGGGCGGTGACGAGGGAGCCGCTGCGGTGCTGGGCCTCGACGACGACGGTTCCGCGGGTGAGGGCGGCGATGACGCGGTTGCGGAGGATGAAGCGGCTGGGGGTGGGGTGGCTGTCGGGTGGCAGTTCTCCGACGACGAGGCCTTGTTCCGCGATGCGCCGGATGAGCCGGTCGTGGCCGCGGGGGTACGGGGTGTCGACGCCGCAGGCGAGGACGGCGACGGTGGCGCCGCCGGCGGCGAGGGCGCCCCGGTGGGCGGCGCCGTCGATGCCGTAGGCGGCTCCGGAGACGACGACCCAGCCCTGTCGGCTGAGGCCCGCGGCGAGGTCGGCGGCGGTGTGGGCGCCGTACGGGGTGCAGGCGCGGGCGCCGACGAGGGCGACGGAGCGCAGGGCCCAGGTGCGCAGGTCGGCCGGGCCCCGGACCCAGAGGCCGATGGGGCGGGCGTCGCCGAGGTCGTCGAGTTGACGTGGCCATTCGGTGTCGCCGGGGACGAGGAAGCGGCCGCCGAGTCCGTGGACGGTGTCGAGGTCGTGGGCGGGGCGGGCGGCGGTGGCGCGTTGTCGCCAGGAGGTGAGGCGTTTGGCTCCGGTGCCGGGGAAGGGGTCGGGGTCGTCGCCGGTGTGGAGGAGGCGGTCGAGGAAGCCGGTGGCGCCGTGCTGGCGGAGCCATCGGCCGGCGTGCTCGTCGCCGGGTTCGACGGCGCGGCTGAGGGTCGCGCGGGCCAGGTGCTCGTCGGTGGGGACGGGTGGGGTGGTCATGCGGGCTGCCCCGCTCCGACGGGCACGCCGCGGGCGACGCCGGTGCGCAGTTCGAGGGCGAGGGCGATGTCCTGGCTGTCGGGCCGGTCGTGGCCGTTCAGGTCGGCGACGGTCCAGGCGACGCGCAGGACGCGGTCGAGGCCGCGGGCGGTGAGCAGTCCGCGTTCGACGTCGCGCTCGGCGGCGGCGAGGGCTCCGGGCGCGGTGAGGTAGCGGGTGCGGAGTTCGTGGCCGGGGATCTCGCTGTTCACCCTCCAGGGGGTGTCGGCGAGGCGCGCGGCGGCCCTGGCCCGGGCTTCGTGGACGCGGGCGGCGACGGTGGCGGTGGTCTCGCCGCGGCCGCCCCGTCCGAGGAGGTCCTCGCGGGTGACGGGTTCGACTTCGACGCGGAGGTCGACGCGGTCGAGCAGGGGTCCGGAGAGTCGTGCCTGGTAGCGGCGGATGACGGAGGCGGGGCATTCGCAGCCGGCGCCGTAGAGGGTGTGGCGGCCGCAGGGGCAGGGGTTGGCGGCGAGGGCGAGGAGGAAGCGGGCGGGGAGGCGGACGACGCCGGCCGCGCGGGCGATGACGACGTGCCCGGATTCGAGGGGCTGGCGGAGGGCGTCGAGCACCTTGCCGGAGAACTCCGGGGCCTCGTCCAGGAAGAGGACTCCTCGATGGGCCAGGGAGACGGCGCCGGGCCTGGGGAGGCCGTTCCCGCCGCCGACGAGGGACTGCATGGTGGCGGAGTGGTGGGGCGCGCAGTAGGGCGCGCGGCGGACGAGGGGTTCGCCGGGCGGGAGGATGCCGGCGACGGAGTGGACGGCGGTGACTTCCAGGGATTCCTGTCGGGTGAGGGGCGGCAGGATGCCGGGGAGGCGCTCGGTCAGCATGGTCTTTCCGGCGCCGGGCGGGCCGGAGAGCAGCAGGTGGTGGCTGCCGGCGGCGGCGATCTCCAGGGCGAGGCGGGCGCGGTGCTGGCCGGCGACGTCGGCGAGGTCGGGTCCTTCGGTGGGCTCGGCGGCGAGTCCGGTGCCGAGGCCGGCGCCGGGGATGAGCAGTCCGGCGAGCATGGCGTCGGGCCGGCCCTCCTCGTCGGGTTCCTCGTCGGGGACGGGTTCGTCGGTGAGGACGGCGATCAGCTGGCGGAGGCTGCGGACTCCGAGGACGGAGACCCCCGGGACGAGCGAGGCCTCGCCGGCGGTCTGTTCGGGGACGACGACCTGGCTGTATCCGGCGTCGGCGGCGGCGAGAACGGCGGGCAGGACGCCGCGGACGGGCCGGACGCGCCCGTCGAGGCCGAGTTCGCCGATGAGGACGAGGTCGGCGATGGCCCGCGGATCGATCCGCTCGGCGGCGCCGAGGACGGCCGCGGCGACGGCCAGATCGAATCCAGAGCCGCCCTTGGGGACGGATGCCGGGCTGAGGCCGACGGTCAGCTTCTTCTGGGGCCATTCGGCTCCGGAGTTGACGACGGCGGCGCGGACCCGGTCACGGCTCTCGCTGAGGCTCTTGTCGGGGAGGCCGACGAGCGTGAAGGCGGCGACGCCCGGTTCGAGGTCGGCCTGGACCTCGACGACGACGCCTTCGACGCCGACGAGGGCGACGGAGCAGGTGCGGGCGAATCCCATCAGGCCACCCCCTGGGCGTGGGTGAGGACGGGGGCGCCCTTGCGCGGCAGGACGATGCCGACGAGGTCGATGCGGACGCCGCCGGCGGGGGCCGGTGTGTCGTTGCGGTCGAGCCAGCAGGCGGCGAGGCGGCGGAGCCGCTCGGCCTTGCGGGGTGTGACGGCGGCCATCGGGTGCTCGTAGGCGCCGTCGCGCCGGGTCTTGACCTCGCAGATGACGAGGGTGTCGCCGTCGCGGGCGACGATGTCGATCTCGCCGGTCCGGCCGCAGCGCCAGTTGCGGGCGAGGATGTGCATGCCGGTCGCGGTGAGCCGGCGGGTCGCCAGCTCCTCCCCGTACCGTCCGAGGGCTTGGGTCCTGTTCATGCGGTACCACCTCCGTCACCGACTGTGACGGAGTGCGGTGGACCGCGTGCGGCGCTGTGGACGGCCGGGGGGCTGTGGAGAACCCCGTCACCCCTGAGGGTGGTTTCCGCCAGGGAGGCGCGTGAGCGGCTCAGCTGCCGGGAAGTTCGAGGTCGCTCTTGTTGAGCTCCTCGATGTTCACGTCCTTGAAGGTCAGCACACGGACCTGCTTCACGAACCTGGCGGGCCGGTACATGTCCCAGACCCAGGCGTCGGCCATGCCGACCTCGAAGAAGACCTCCCCCTGCACCGAGTGCACCTGCATCTCGTAGTCGTTCGTGAGATAGAAGCGCCGCTCGGTCTCGATCACGTATTTGAACAACCCGACGACGTCGCGGTACTCCCGGTAGAGCTTCAGCTCCATCTCGGTCTCGTACTTCTCGAGGTCCTCGGCGCTCATGGCATGTTCCCCTTCAGCCGTGCGTCCCCCTATTGTGCG
Organism: Streptomyces sp. NPDC055815; assembly: GCF_053616475.1. Classification (NCBI taxonomy): domain Bacteria; kingdom Bacillati; phylum Actinomycetota; class Actinomycetes; order Kitasatosporales; family Streptomycetaceae; genus Streptomyces; species Streptomyces sp. NPDC055815. Next base: position 47,038 of record NZ_JBSHDU010000006.1, read on the forward strand.
CCAGTCGTACGCGTCCCTAAACGATTTCCGGGGCGAGAACCAGCGGTGCACTCGGAGGTCCCTCGTCGAGCAGCGTGCGCAGCAGCTCGGCGAGTCTGGTCGGGTACACCGTCTCACGCGCCGCCGACAGTTCGGCGGAGGTCCACCATCTCAGGCCCGCGAGGCTGCGGGTCTCCAGTTCCGTGAGGGCCTGCGGCCGGGGTGCGGCCTCGGTCCGGCGGGTGCGGGCCAGGTAGTACCACTCGTCCTGGTCCCAGCGGCGCCCGTCGAAGGGGAAGGAGCAGTACCGCTTCCAGAGCACCGGGCCGAGCTCGACCTCGGTGATGCCGGTCTCCTCCGCGAGTTCGCGCAGGGCCGCCTCCTCCCGGGTCTCGTCGCCCTCCAGGCCGCCGCCCGGGGTGAACCACCAGGTCTCGTCCGGGTCGTCGGGCTCGTAGCCGTGCATGAGCAGGATGCGGTCGTCGGGATCGAGCAGCACGACCCGCGCGACCTGCCGCGCGACGGGCCCCGCTCCCGCAGCCGTTTCCGTCATGCCCCCACCTTCTCCCTCGCGCCCGGCCTCGGCCCCCCGGACCGGCGACGGCCCAGGCGGTCGGCCACGGGACCGTACGCGGCCCCGAGCAGGATCAGCACGGTGCCGGCCGTGATCGCCGTGAGGAGCTCCGTGAACGGGCCCGGTCGCGAGATGCCGCCCGGGAGACCCGCGAAGCCCTCGGCGGGCTCCAGACGGCCCTTGGCGGGCCAGACGACGGCGTCCACCCTGCCGACGACGGTGGAGCGGGGCACGGAGCCCTGTCCGGCCTCCTCCATGTGCGTACGGGAGTCGAGCGAGGTGTGCCGGTCGTCGCCGAGCAGGAAGAGGTTGTCCCGGGGGACGGTCACCGAGAAGTCCTGCCCCGAGGCGACCGTCCGGCCGCCGGGTCCGGGCCGCAGGTACGGCTCGTGGACGGGCTTCCCGTTGACGGTGAGCCGCCCGTCCCGGTCGCAGCAGGCGACGGTGTCGCCGCCGACGGCCGCGACCCGCTTCACCATGGGCGAGGAGCCCCAGAGCGGGTCGACGAAGACGACGACGTCACCACGCCGCACCTCGTCGCCGTCGATCCGCTCGGCGAGGATCTTGGACCCGACGTCGAGGGTGGGGGTCATGGAGTCGGTGGGGACGGTGTACGGCTGGTAGAGCACCGCTCCCCAGACGAAGCCCCCGAGGAAGAGCACACAGCCGACGGCCACGGCCAGCCCCGACAGCATGCTGCCGAGGCGGCCGCGGCCGCCCTTGGTCCGTATGGTTCCGCTCATGTGCGCACCCCGTAGGTCTGTCGGCGGACCGTAGCCCTGTCGACGGTCCGGGACGGCACCCTACCCGCGGGTCGCTACTCGGCGGTATGCCGTGCGGCCTGCTTCTTCCGGCGCCACAGCACGAGCGGGAGCGCTCCGGCGAGCCCGGCCGCTCCGAGGGGGGCGGCGCCGAGGGCCTTGTTGAGGGCCGGCTGGTCGAAGACGTCGGGCACGGGGAGCGTGGCCCAGCGGGTGACCGGCCAGGCGATCACGACGGCGCGGCCCACGACCTCGTCGTTGGAGACGGTGCCGCCGCCGGGGAGCTGCTGGTGGAAGCGGGAGTCCAGGGAGTTCTGCCGGTTGTCGCCCATGACCCAGATCCGGTCCTTGGGGACCTTGATCGGGCCGAAGGAGTCCTGGCAGGGCACCGCGCCGGGGGCGAGGTAGGCGCTCTCGTCGAGCGCCACGCCGTTGAGGACGACCTTGCCGCCCTCCTTGCAGGAGACGGTGTCGCCGCCCACCGCGATGACGCGCTTGATGAGGTCCTTCTCCTCGGCGGACGGCATGAGGCCGATGAAGCTGAGGAACTTCTGCACGACGTTCGGCTTGGGCGCCACCTGGCCCTCCAGCCAGCCGCCCGGGTCGTGGAAGACGACGACCTCGCCGCGCTCGGGCTCCGAGCCGAACCAGGGGGTCAGCTTGTCGACGAGGACGCGGTCGCCCTTCTGGAGGGTGTTCATCATCGATTCCGAGGGGATCGAGAACGCCTGCACGAGGAAGGTCTTGATCAGCAGGGCGAGCACCAGCGCGATGCCGACGAGGAGGGGCAGTTCCTTCCAGAAGGAACGCTGCTTCTTCGGGCCCCGGCCGGACCCGTCCGCCGCTTCGTCGCCGCCTTCGCCCGGCGCTCCGCCGCCCGGCGGCTGCGCCTGCTCGTCACCCGTCACGTCGCCACCCGTCGTGTCATCCCCGAAGGCCCCGTCGGCCCTCTTCTCCGGCTCATCGTGTCCGGATCGTGCGCCGACGGCCAAATCCCCCACATCCACTCCTCAGTCCGTGCGAACGCCTGCCCCGGGTCAGGGACAGGCCCACCACTCCCATAACGAGCAGAAGTTCCGCAGGGGTCGGGAGCCCGGGCAATCCGTTCAGATTCCGCTGGGACACACTATGCGACAGATCGGATGCGATCCCGGAACTCGCACGTGCGTCCGGCACGGCGGAGAAGGTCTCCCGTTCCTCCAGGCCGCGCCAGTGCCCGAAGGGCCAGGCGATCACCACCGCGCGCCCGACGACCTGCTCCTCGGAGACGGTGCCGTGGCCCTCCTCGTCGAGGTGGAAGCGCGAGTCGGCCGAGTCGGAGCGGTGGTCGCCGAGGACGAAGATGCGGCCCTGCGGGACCTTCACCTCGAAGGGGATCTTGGACGGCGGATTCCCGGGGTGCAGGTACGGCTCGTCCAGCGGTACGCCGTTGACGCTGATCCGCCCGTCCGTGCCGCAGCAGCGGACCGTGTCCCCGCCGACGGCGATCACCCGTTTGATGAGGTCCCGCTCGTCGGCCGAGGGCAGCAGCCCGATGAAGGTCAGGGCCTGCTTGGCCTGCTTGATGCCGATCGGGTCGTCGGCCGGCGGCTCGGCCTCCTGCTGGAGCCAGCTGCCGGGGTCCTTGAAGACGACGACGTCGCCGCGCTGCGGGCGGGAGCCGAACCAGGGCGTGAGCTTGTCGACGAGGACCCGGTCCTCGATGCGGATCGTCTGCTCCATGGAGCCGGAGGGGATGACGAACGCCTGGACCAGGAAGGTCTTGAGGACGAGCGCGATGAACACGGCCACGATGATCAGGACCGGGATCTCCCGGATCGCGGAGCGCTGCCGGCGTCGCTTGACCTTGCGGGCCAGCCTGCGGCGCTCGGCCCGGCCGGGCAGGGCGGCGGGCCCCTGCTCGGTCCCGGTGGAGGAGCGGCCGCGGCCCCGGCTACCCATGGGCTCCCGCTCCGTGTCCGCCGGCGGGCGGGGCCGGTACGGCTCCGAAGGCGTCGGTGCCGGGCACGGTGGTCCAGCGGCCGAACGGCCAGGCGATCCAGTCGGCGCGGCCGACGACCTTGTCGACGGGGACCATGCCGCCGCCGGGGTTGCCCAGGTGGTCGCGGGAGTCGCTGGACTGGCTGCGGTGGTCGCCCATGACCCAGAGCCTGTCCTGCGGGACGACGATGTCGAAGGGAACACTGGAGGGACGGTCGCCGAGCATCACGTACCGCTCCTCGACGGGGACGCCGTTGACGGTGATCCGGCCGTCCTTGTCGCAGCAGACGACCCGGTCGCCGCCGACGCCGACGACCCGCTTCACGAAGTCGGTCTCGTCGGGCTCGGCGAGCCCGAGGGCGGCCGCCCCGTCGTGCAGGAGCCCGGTGACCGGATTGCCCTCCGGCTGTTCCCGTACGAAGGAACCGGTGCCGTCGAAGACGACGACGTCGCCCCGGGCCGGCTCACTGCCGAAACGGTACGCCAGCTTGTTCACGAGGATTCGGTCGCCGACCTGGAGCGTCGGCTCCATGGAGCCGCTGGGGATCAGGAACGGCTGGATCACGAAGTGGCTCAGGAGCAGCAGGAAGGCCATGCAGGCGCCTCCCACGAGGGCGGTGCGCCACCAGGAAGGGGCGCGGCCGGGGTCCTCGGTTGCGCTTCCGGAGTCATCGGACGCGCGCTCCGGGCCGTCGGAAACGCGCGCGGAGCGCGACCCTTCCTCCGTACCGGACGAATCCGTGTCGGAAGAGGGGTCGCGCTCCGTGTGCTGTGCTTCGGTGTCCATCGCCGGCCAAGCCTATCCGGCCTGTCTGTGCGTGGAGTCGGAAGCGGGGAGCGTGCCGGGAGCCGAGGCTCAGCGGTCGCGCTTCTCCTTGATCTTGGCGGCCTTGCCGCGCAGCTCGCGCAGGTAGTAGAGCTTGGCGCGACGGACGTCACCGCGGGTGACGAGCTCGATCTTCTCGAAGATCGGGGAGTTCACCGGGAAGGTGCGCTCGACGCCGACGGAGAACGAGACCTTGCGGACCGTGAAGGTCTCGGAGACGCCCGAGCCCTGACGGCGGATGACGACACCCTTGAACTGCTGGATACGGGAGCGGTTGCCCTCGATGACGCGGACGTGCACGTTGACGGTGTCGCCCGGGCGGAAGGCGGGGAGGTCGGAGCGGAGCGAACCCGCGTTGACCTGGTCGAGCAGGGAGGCCATGGAGGTCTCTTTCCTCGCTGATGCCACAGGTCATCAGCGGTACGTTCGAATGATTCGGGGCGTCGTCCGTTTCTGGCGGCGTCGTTCCCCCTGTGGCAGGGGCGCGCGCCGGACGGACGACAGCGGCCTATTCTTCCACGCCCTCGACCCTGCGCCAAAATCGGCCGCCGGGCTCGGGTGCCCACCCCAGCATGGAGAGGGTCTCGCGGTCCTTCTTGTCGAAGGCGGACGGGTCGCAGCGCTCGATGAGGTCGGGCCGGTTGGCGACCGTACGGCGGAAGGCCTCGTCGCGCCGCCAGCGGGCGATCTTGCCGTGGTGCCCGCTGAGGAGGACGTCGGGGATGCCCCGGCCGCGCCACTCGGGGGGCTTGGTGTAGACGGGGCCCTCCAGGAGGTTGGCCATGGCGCCGGGGGCGAAGGAGTCGTCCCGGTGGGACTCGGCGTTGCCGAGGACGCCGGGCAGCAGGCGGGCCACGGCCTCGGTGACGACGAGGACGGCCGCTTCGCCGCCGGCGAGGACGTAGTCGCCGATGGAGACCTCGTAGACGGGCATCCGGGTCGCGTACTCGTCCATGACGCGGCGGTCGATGCCCTCGTAGCGGGCCGGTGTGAAGATCAGCCAGGGCCGCTCGGAGAGCTCGACGGCGAGCTCCTGGGTGAAGGGGCGGCCGCTGGGGGTCGGGACGACGAGGACCGGGCCGTGCGCGCCGGCCTCGTAGCCGTCGGCGAGCGTCTGGTCGAGCGCGTCGCCCCACGGCTCGGTCTTCATGACCATGCCGGGACCGCCGCCGTAGGGGGTGTCGTCGACCGTGTTGTGCCGGTCGTACGTCCAGTCGCGCAGGTGGTGCACATGGACGTCCAGCTGTCCGCGCGCGCGTGCCTTGCCGACGAGGGAGACGTTCAGCGGTTCGAGGTACTCGGGGAAGATCGTGACGACGTCGAGCCTCATGCCGTCTCCTCGCCCTCGCCCTCGGAGGCGTCGCCGTCGTCCCGGGAGGAGACGATCTCGGCGCGGTCGTCGATCAGACCGGGCGGCGGGTCGATCACGGCCCGCTGCTCCTCCAGGTCGATCTCGGTGACGATCTCCCCGACGAAGGGGATCATCAGCTCGGTGCCGTCGGGGCGCTCGACGATGAAGAGGTCCTGGGACGGCAGGTGCGAGATCTCGGTGATCACGCCGATCTCGGTGCCGTCGACGAGGACGACGTCGAGGTCGATCAGCTGGTGGTCGTAGTACTCGTCCTCCTCCTCGGGCAGCTCCGTGGGGTCGACCTCGGCGATGAGGAGGATGTTGCGCAGGGCCTCGGCGGCGGTGCGGTCGCGGACGCCCTCGAAGCGCAGCAACAGCCGGCCGCTGTGCACGCGGCCGCTCTCGATGGTCAGCGGCCCGGCGGAGGCCGGGTCGGTGCGCAGCACGGCACCGGGGCCGAGCCTGAGCTCGGGCTCGTCCGTCCGCACCTCGACGGTGACCTCGCCCTTGATGCCGTGGGCGCGGCCGACCCGCGCGACTACCAACTGCACTGCTCCACACTCTCCTGTCACACAGCTCGTACGTACGACAACGGGCCGGGGTGGGCTCTTCAGCCCTCCCCGGCCCGTGCCGGCACAACTAGTTATGCTGCCGACTGCTCAGCGGACCTGGTCCACGTCGACGAGGTCGACGCGGATCCCCCGGCCGCCGATGGCACCCACGACGGTGCGCAGCGCACGCGCGGTGCGGCCGTTGCGGCCGATCACCTTGCCGAGGTCGTCGGGGTGGACCCGGACCTCAAGCACGCGCCCCCGGCGCAGGTTGCGCGAGGCGACCTGCACCTCGTCGGGGTTGTCGACGATGCCCTTCACGAGGTGCTCGAGAGCCTCCTCGAGCATGATCAGGCCTCGGTCGACTCGGTGGACGCGGCCTCGGCCTCGTCCGCCTTCTTGTCGGCCTTCTTGGCCTTCGGGGTGATGGCCTCACCCTTGTCGTCGCCGCCCTCGAGGGTCTTCGCGAACTCGTCGAACGAGGCGCGCTTCGCCTCCTTCGTGGCGGGGACGAGCAGAGCCTTCTCGGGGGCCGGCAGACCCTTGTGCTTCTGCCAGTCGCCGGTGAGCTTCAGGATGGCGAGAACCGGCTCGGTCGGCTGGGCGCCGACGGACAGCCAGTACTGCGCACGCTCGGAGTCGACCTCGATACGCGACGGGTTGTACGTCGGGTGGTAGAGGCCGATCTCCTCGATCGCGCGACCGTCACGACGGGTGCGCGAGTCGGCGACGACGATGCGGTAGTGCGGCTGGCGGATCTTGCCGAGGCGCTTGAGCTTGATCTTGACTGCCACTGGAGTGGTGTCTCCTGGTCTTGACGTGGTTGGGCACTTGAGATGCCACGTGGGGTTGCGGTACTCGGATGCCCGATGGACGCGTCAGCCGGAGGAGAGAGGGGTCCTGTGCGACTGTCGAGTACAGCTAGCCATTGTGCCACACGCCGCCGACTCAGTTGGCGGCGCCCACTGTCTCGGGGATGCGGAAGGGCTTGCCGCAGCCGCCGCAGACGATCGGGGCCTGGGCGAGCACGGAGGGCACCACGCGCACGTTGCGCCCGCAGTCGCAGACGGCCTTGACGCGCACGCCTCCACCCGAGGAGCCGTGCCGGGCGGCCGGTCCGCGGAAGGAGCGCTTGGTGTCGGCGGCCGTGGCGACCGTGTGCGCCTTGAGGGCGCGCTGGAGCCGCTCGATGGTGGGCCGGTACCGGCGCCTGGCCTCGGGGTTGAGCGTGACCAGGGAGAAGCCGCTGCTGGCGTGCGGCTCCTCGGGATGGTCGAGGCCCATCTCCTCGGCGATCGCGAGGAATCTGCGGTTGTGGTAGCGGCCGGCGCGGGAGGTGTCGCGGACACCTCGGGCGGCGGCGATGCCGTGGACTGCCTCGTGGAGCAGTCGCTCGAAGGAGAGCTCGGCGCCACAGGCGGACGACGACTCTCCGATCAGGGACTCGGGCGCGGCAAGATCGGGCAGCTCGGGGTGGTGCCGCTGAATGTCGGCCCACGCCTGTGCCAGCTCTGCGGCGAGAACAGGGGGTGTCGTGCTCACGTCGCGTACAACGAGCCGGAGTGCCCCCGGGTTCCATTCCGGGGCATCCCAAATATTTTGCACGTACCCGTCAGTTGCCTTGATGTCTCCCGACGCGGGCCAGTGCGCCCGATCTGCGGAGAAGTCACGCAGAGATCGTCAAGCCGGTGCGTAGTGGCGCATACGCCCCGGCGCGTGGCCGCGGTGCGCGCGCCCCCGGGGTTTGGAGCGGCCCGGGGAACTGTTGCGAGGACATTACCGGGTCCGAGCGCAAGGCGGCGCACCGCCCCTCCCCCGGGTGAATCGGTCCGGCGCGAGCACTGGACGCGGCTGCGGAAGCGCAGTTCCCTGAACTACGGGGGGCTGTCGTCCGAGCACGGATTGGGGCGCTTTTCCATGACACCTACGCTCGTCCCGCACCACCCCGCGCGCGATTGGGCCGAGATCCAGGAACGGATGCTGGTCCCGCTCTACGAGGCGGCCTACGACCGCCTGGGCGTGGGCGCGGGTTCCCGGCTGCTGGGCCTGGGCTGCGGCTCCGGCCTGGCCCTGCTGATGGCCGCCGCGCGCGGCGCGCGGGTGGCCGGCGCGGACCGGGACCACGCGCGCGTGGAGCTGGCCAGGGAGCGGCTGCCGGAGGGCGTCACGGTCACCGAGGAGCCCCCGGAGGACCTCCCGTACGACGTGATCACGGCCTTCCACGCGACGGACGGGATCCTCCCCGAGCTCCGGGCTCTCACCCGTTCGGCTCAACCGGGTGCGGCGGTCGTGCTCGCCGGGTGGGGGCCGCCGGAGCGGTGCGCCACGGAGCCGGTGCTGCGGGTCGCCGCCCGGCTCGCGGACCGCGGGCCCGCGCCGGGTCCCGACCTGGACGCGCTGGTGGCGGGGGCGGGGCTGCGGCCGGCCGGCTCGGGCCGGGTGGCCTGCCCCTTCGGGTACGCGGACGAGGCCAGCGCGGTGCGCGGGCTGCTGTCGACGGGCCTCTTCGACGAGGCGGTCCGGGCGACGGAGCCGGCGCAGGTGGAGAAGGAGATCGAGGAGGCGCTCGCCCCGTACGTCCGCCCGGACGGGACGGTGTGGATGCCGAACCTCTTCCGGTACGTGGTCGCCCGGGTGCGGTAGCCCGCGCGGGACGCCCGCCACCCGGTGGCCCGCGCGGGAGTCAGGACTCGGCCCGCGCGGGACTCAGGACTCCGGCTCCTTCCTCAGGCGCGGGATGCCCGCCGCCCGGTAGGCCGCGTCCTCCTCCAGCGTCTCGTTGGCGAGGAGGGCCTCGGCCAGGGCGTCCAGCTGGTCGCGGTGCTCGCGGAGCTGCCGTACCGCGCTCTCGTAGCACTCGTCGACGATGCGCCGCATCTCCTCGTCGACGGTGTCGAGGGTCGCGGGGGCGGCCGAGAGCCCGTAGGCCTGCTGGGCGTCGCTCGGGATGGCGGTGAGGCGGCCGACGCGCTCGCTCATGCCCCAGCGCCCGGCCATGCCCCGGGCGATGTTGGTGACCTGTTCGAGGTCGCTCTCGGCGCCGGTGGTGATGACGCCGAAGACGACCTGCTCGGCCGCCATCCCGCCGAGGGCGCCGATGATCCGGCCGCGCAGATAGTCCTCGGTGTAGGCGTACTTGTCGGCGTCGGGGGTCGACAGGGTGACGCCGAGGGCCCGGCCGCGCGGCACGATGGTGATCTTGCGGACCGGGTCGGCGCCGGGCTGGAGCATGCCGAGCAGGGCGTGGCCGCTCTCGTGGTACGCGGTCCTGCGCCGCTCCTCCAGGGGCATCACGAGCGGCCGTTCGGCGCCGAGCTGGACCTTCTCCAGGGCGTCCGACAGATCCGACTGGGTGACGGCCTGCTGCTGCCGCTTGACGGCGAGGAGGGCGGCCTCGTTGGCGAGGTTGGCGAGTTCGGCGCCGGTCATGCCGGGGGTGGTCCGGGCCACGTGCTCCAGGTCGACGTCGTGGGCGAGCGGGATCTCCCGGGTGTGGATCTTCAGGATGGCCTCGCGGCCGCCCCGGTCGGGCGGGTTGACGTGGACGATGCGGTCGAAGCGGCCCGGCCGGGTGAGGGCCGGGTCGAGCACGTCGGCGCGGTTGGTGGCGGCGAGGACGATGACGCCCTCGGAGCCGGTGAAGCCGTCCATCTCGGTGAGGATCTGGTTGAGGGTCTGCTCGCGCTCGTCGTGCCCGCCCATCCCGGAGCCGCCGCCGCGGGCCCGGCCGATGGTGTCGATCTCGTCGATGAAGATGATCGCGGGGGCGACCTTGCGGGCCTCGGCGAACAGCTCGCGGACCCGGGAGGCGCCGACGCCCACGATCATCTCGATGAACTCGGAGGCGGAGGCCGAGAAGAACGGCACCCCCGCCTCGCCCGCGACGGCCCGGGCGAGCAGGGTCTTGCCGGTGCCGGGCGGGCCCGCGAGGAGCACACCGCGGGGCATCTTGGCGCCCATCTCGCGGTAGGCCTGCGGGTTCTTCAGGAAGTCGACGACGTCGTTGAGCTCGCCCTCGACCTCGTCGATGCCGGCGACGTCCTCGAAGGTGGTGCGCTTGCCGCCCTCCAGCTCGACCGGCTTCGGCGGCTGCTTGCGGCCGAGCATGCCGCCCGCGCCGCCCATGCCGGCGCTCATCCGGCGGGCGATGAACACCCACAGCACGACGAGCAGCAGCATCGGCGCCAGCGAGATCAGCAGGTTGGCGAGGAAACTGCGCTCCTTGACGACCGGCTCGGCCGTGACGACCACGTTCTGCTTGGTCAGCTGTGCCCACAGGTCGTCGTCGGCGAAGGCCGGACGCTGGGTCTGGAACTTGGTGTAGTCGCCGTCGCCGCCCGGGACGGGCTGCTTGTTCTTCAGCTGCCCCTGGATCGCGTCGCCCTTGGAGTAGATCTTGGTGACGTTCCCGGCGGCGACCTGCTTGTCGAACTCGGTGTACGAGATCGTCGGCCCGTCGCCCTCGTTGAAGAACGACAGCACGAGGTTGGCGATCAGGTAGACGACGAGCGCGGTGAGGATGAGGCTGCCCCAGCTGCCCGGCATCCGCTTCTTCGGCGACGGGGGCGGTGGGGCCCCTTCCGAGCGCCAGGGCTGGTCGGTCCGCTCGCGCGGGGGTACGGGGTTGGCCACGTGGCTCTCCTCGGGGCGGCAGTGGCCCCAGTATCGAAGAGCGGAACATTCCCGGCATTACGGGCCGGGCGGAGGAGTGAAAAGGGGCCCGGGGCGGTTTCGTACCGCCCCGGGCCCCTCACACGGACTCGATCAGCCCATGAACTTCTTGAACTCGTCCGGGAGCTCGAAGTCCTTCGGGGTCTGCCCCGCCGCCGGGAGCCCGAAGGCGCCGCCGGCCTGCGCCTGCTCGCGGCGCTCGGCCGCGGCCTGCTCCTCGGCCTTCCGCTTCATCGGGTTGCCGCTCTTGCGCTTGCCCTTGGCCTGCTTGACCTGCTTCTTCTGCCGGCCGGGGCCGCCGCCCATGCCCGGGATGCCCGGCATCCCCGGCATGCCGCCGCCCTGCGCCATGCGGGACATCATCTTGCGGGCCTCGAAGAACCGCTCGACCAGGCCCTTGACCGCGCTGACCTCGACACCGGAACCCTTGGCGATACGGGCACGGCGGGAGCCGTTGATGATGGTCGGGTCCTGGCGCTCGGCCGGGGTCATCGACTTGATGATGGCGGCCGTACGGTCGACATCGCGCTCGTCGATGTTGGCGATCTGCTCCTTCATCTGGCCCATGCCGGGCAGCATCCCGAGCAGCTTCGAGATGGAGCCCATCTTGCGGACCTGCTCCATCTGGGCCAGGAAGTCGTCGAGCGTGAAGCCCTCGCCCTTCTTCGAGGCGAGCTTCGAGGCCATCTTGGCGGCCTCTTCCTCGTCGAAGGTCTGCTGCGCCTTCTCGATGAGGGAGAGCATGTCGCCCATGCCGAGGATGCGGGACGCCATGCGGTCCGGGTGGAACGCGTCGAAGTCGTCCAGCTTCTCGCCGTTGGAGGCGAACATGATCTGCTTGCCGGTGACGTGCGCGATGGAGAGCGCGGCACCACCGCGGGCGTCGCCGTCGAGCTTGGAGAGCACGACGCCGTCGAAGCCGACGCCGTCACGGAAGGCCTCGGCGGTGTTGACCGCGTCCTGACCGATCATGGCGTCGACGACGAAGAGGACCTCGTCGGGGCTGACGGCGTCGCGGATGTCCGCGGCCTGCTGCATCAGCTCCTGGTCGATGCCGAGGCGGCCGGCGGTGTCGACGATGACGACGTCGTACAGCTTGGTCCGCGCGTACTCGATGGAGTCCTTGGCGACCTGGACCGGGTCACCGACGCCGTTGCCCGGCTGCGGGCCGTAGAAGGCCACGCCCGCGCGGTCGGCGACGACGGAGAGCTGGTTGACGGCGTTGGGGCGCTGGAGGTCACAGGCGACGAGCAGCGGCGAGTGGCCCTGGCTCTTCAGCCAGACACCGAGCTTTCCGGCGAGGGTGGTCTTACCGGCACCCTGGAGACCGGCGAGCATGATCACGGTCGGCGCGGTCTTGGCGAACCGCAGACGGCGGGTCTCGCCACCGAGAATGCTGATGAGCTCCTCGTTGACGATCTTGATGACCTGCTGCGAGGGGTTCAGGGCCTTGGAGACCTCGGCGCCGAGCGCCCTCTCCTTGACGTTCTTGATGAACGCGCGAACGACCGGCAGGGCGACATCGGCCTCAAGGAGGGCGATACGGATTTCCCGGGCCGCACTGTCGATGTCCTGCTCGGAGAGGCGGCCTTTGCCCCGGAGGGACTTGAAAGTCGCGCTGAGGCGGTCGGAAAGCGTATCGAACACGGTGGTCGCGATCCTCGGGTCGGGGCGGATGGTCGCCACCCAGGGTATCCGGCCCCAGGACACGACCGCCCTTGCCGGTCGGATTGGACCGGCAAGGGCGGGAACCCCGCAGATGTGGGGAGCACACGGCCTCGGACAGGCAACCGTTGCCACGGAGTGGACCACCCCCGCTCGCGCAGGGAGCACTCCGTGCTCAACGACGGGGTCGCCCCGAGGTCACCCCAGCGCCTCCTCCAGCGCCCGGGCCAGGTCGATCGCCTCCTCGTCCCGGAGGAGGGAGCCGTCCGGGCGGGTCACGTACAGGGTGTCGACGGCGTTCGCGCCCAGGGTGGAGACATGGGCGCTGCGCACCCGGACCGTCGCGCCCTCCAGGGCGCGGCCGATGCGGTGGAGCAGGCCGGGCGCGTCCTGGGCGCGGACCTCGATGACGGTGGCGAGGCGGGAGTCGGCGGCGGCGACGGTGACGCGGGGCGGCGGGGCGGTGAGGCCCCGGCGGCGGGGGTAGGCGGCCTCGCGTTCGGCGAGCCGGGCGGGGATGTCGAGGGAGCCGTCCAGGGCGCGGACGAGATCGGCGCGGAGCCGGGCGGCCTCGGGCAGGGAGCCGTACTCGGCGGCGACGCGCCAGTCGAGGACGAGGACGGAGCCGGAGCCGAGGCCACCCGGGAGGTCGACGGCGCGGAGGTCGGCGGCGCGGACGGTGAGCCGGTGGAGGGCGAGGACGCCGGCGACGGCGGGGAGGACGCCGGGCTGGTCGGGCACGGCGATGAGGAGCTCGACGCCGACGGGCTCCGGCTCCTCCTCGTCGAGGGGCTGTTCGTCGCGGGTGTGGAGGGCGAGGACGGGTTCGCCGGTGCGCAGGGCCTCGATCGCGAGCCGTTCCTGTTCGGCGCTGGGCGCGGCGGCCTCGGGATCGGGCAGGGGCGCGCCCGCGAGGACCCCGGCGACCCGTTTGACCAGGTCGGCGACCAGCGAGGCGCGCCAGGAGGACCAGGCGGCGGGCCCGGTGGCGAGGGCGTCGGCCTCGGTGAGGGCGTGCAGGAGCTCCAGGGTGCCGAGGGTGCCGACGGCGGTGGCGACGGACTGGACGGTGGCGGGGTCGTCGAGGTCGCGGCGGGTCGCGGTCTCGACGAGGAGCAGGTGGTGGCGGACGGCGGTGGCGATGACGGCGGTGTCGGTGCGGTCGAAGCCGATGCGGGCGGCGAGGTCGCGGGCGATGGTCTCGCCGGCGACGGAGTGGTCGCCGGGCCAGCCCTTGCCGATGTCGTGGAGGAGGGCGGCGACGAGGAGGAGGTCGGGGCGGCCGACGCGGCGGGTGAGGGAGGAGGCCCGTACGGCGGTCTCGACGAGGTGCCGGTCGACGGTCCAGGTGTGGACGGGGTTGCGCTGGGGGCGGCAGCGGACCCGCTCCCAGTCGGGCAGGAGCCGGCTGATGAGTCCTTCGGCCTCCAGGGCCTCCCAGACGGGGACGGTGGCCTCGCCCGCGCCGAGGAGCGTGACGAGTTCCTCGCGGGCCTCGGCGGGCCAGGGCACCGGCAGGGGCTTGGCGGCGGCCGCGAGGCGGCGTACGGCGTGCAGGGAGATCGGCAGGGCGGACTGGGCGGCCGCGGCGGCGGCCCGCAGGGGCAGGACCGGGTCGCGTTCCGGCTTGGCGCTGAGGGCGAGGACGGCCTCGCCGTCCATCTCGACGACGCCTTCGGCGAGCGGGGTGCGTTCGACGGGCGGTTTCGCGCCGCCGTTGCGGCTGAGGAGGGCGCGGAGCCGGGCCGGGCGGGCGGAGCGGGCCTTGAGGACGCGGTTGACCTCGCGCCAGGTGACGTCGGCGGCGTACGAGATGGTCCGGGCGGCCTCGTACACCTCGCGGAGCAGGGTGTCGGCGTCGAGGAGGCCGAGTTCGGCGGCGACGGCGTCCTGTTCCTGGAGGGCGAGCCGGTCGGTGGCGCGGCCGGTGGCGAGGTGGAGGGCGTCGCGGGCGTCGAGGAGGCGGCGGCGGGCGGTGTCGAGGCCCTCGCGGGGGGCGTCGGCGAGCCAGGAGGCGGCGACGGCGCGCAGCACCTGGGCGTCGCGGAGGCCGCCCCTGGCCTCCTTGAGGTCGGGTTCGAGGAGGTACTGCAGCTCCCCGGCGCGTTCGGCGCGCTCGCGGCAGAGGGCGTCGAGTTCGGGGAGGCGCTTGGGGGCCTGGTTGCGCCAGTCGGCGAGGACGGTGGTGCGCAGGGCGGCGACGAGTCCGGCGTCTCCGGCGAGGGTCCTGGCGTCGAGGAGGCCGAGGTGGGCCTTGAGGTCGTCGGCGGCGGTGGCGCGGGCCTCGGCGGGGGTGCGGACGGAGTGGTCGAGGGCGAGGCCGAGGTCCCAGACGGGGTACCAGATCCGGTCGGCGAGGGCGGCGACGGCGGCCTTGTCGGCGGTGCCGTCGTGGAGCAGGACGAGGTCGAGGTCGCTGCGCGGGGAGAGTTCGGCGCGCCCGTAGCCGCCGACGGCGACGAGGGCGGTCCCGCGGGGCGGTGCGGCGGCGGCGAAGAGGCCGGCCAGCCAGTCGTCGGTGAGCCGGGCGAGGGCGGCACGGCGCGGCGGCCCGGGCTGCTCCTTCTCCTGGAGGAGGAGCAGCCGGGCCGCCGCGTAACCGCCGGGTCCCGATGCTTCGGTCGTGTCGCTCGTGTCGAGGTTCGTCACCCGGCGGCTCCCATCCGTGCTTACAGTGCGTCCGGACCGCGCTCGCCGGTGCGGACCCGTACGGCGGTCTCGACCGGCACGCTCCACACCTTGCCGTCTCCGATCTTGCCGGTCCTGGCGGCCTTCACGACGACGTCGATGAGCTGTTCGGCGTCCTCGTCCTCGACGAGGACCTCGATGCGGATCTTGGGGACCAGGTCGACGGTGTACTCGGCGCCCCGGTAGACCTCGGTGTGGCCGCGCTGCCGGCCGTAGCCGCTGGCCTCGGTGACGGTGAGGCCGTGGACCCCGAAGGCCTGGAGGGCCTCCTTGATCTCGTCGAGCCGGTGCGGCTTCACGACCGCGGTGATGAGCTTCATGCGTCCACCTTCTTGTTCTCGCTCGGGACGGGCGTGGCCGCGGAGCTGCTGCGTCCGGTGATGCCGCCGCCGGCTCCGCTGAAGTCGTACGCGGTCTCGGCGTGCTCGACCTGGTCGATGCCGGAGACCTCGTCGTCCTCGCTGACCCGCATCCCCATCGTCTTGTCGATGATCAGGGCGAGGATCGCGGAGGCGATCAGAGAGTAGGCGAGGACGGCGAAGACGCCGATGGCCTGCTTGCCGAGCTGCTCAAGGCCGCCGCCGTAGAAGAGGCCCTTGGCCTCGGACTGGACGCCGCCGGTGGCGAAGAGGCCGACGAGGAGGGAGCCGATGACACCGCCGACGAGGTGGACGCCGACGACGTCGAGGGAGTCGTCGTAGCCGAACTTGTACTTGAGGCCGACGGCCATGGCGCAGGCCAGACCGGCGATCGCGCCGATGGCGATGGCGCCGAGCGGGGAGCAGGAGCCGCCGGAGGGGGTGATGGCGACGAGGCCTGCGACCGCGCCGGAGGCGGCGCCGAGGGTGGTGAAGGAGCCGTGGCGGAGCTTCTCGTACGCGAGCCAGGCGAGCATGGCGGCGGCGGTGGCGACCTGGGTGTTGACGAACATCACGGCGCCGACGCCGTCGTCGTTGCCGAGCCAGGAGCCGGCGTTGAAGCCGAACCAGCCGAACCAGAGCAGACCGGCGCCGAGCATGACCAGCGGGAGGCTGTGCGGGCGCATCGGGTCCTTCTTGAAGCCGACGCGCTTGCCGATGACGAGGATGACGCCGAGGGCCGCCGCACCGGCGTTGATGTGGACGGCGGTGCCGCCGGCGAAGTCGATGACGCCCATCTCGAAGAGCCAGCCGCCGGCGCCCCAGACCCAGTGGGCGACGGGGAAGTACACGATCGTGACCCAGAGGGTGATGAAGAGGGCCCAGGCGGTGAACTTGACGCGGTCGGCGAGGGCGCCGCTGATGAGCGCGGGGGTGATGATCGCGAACATCAGCTGGAAGACGGCGAAGACGTAGACCGGGATGGTGTAGCCGTCCCAGAGCTCGGTGATGCCGATGCCGCTGAGGCCGACGTAGTCGGAGGACCAGCCGATGAGGGAGCCGGAGTCGGTGCCGAAGGCGAGGCTGAAGCCGAAGAGCACCCAGAGGATCGTGACGATCCCGAGGCTGATGAAGCTCATCATCAGCATGTTGAGGGTGGACTTGACGCGGACCATGCCTCCGTAGAAGAAGGCGAGTGCCGGGGTCATCAGCATGACCAGGGCGGAGCAGATGAGCATGAACCCGGTGTTGGCGGCAGACAGCTCGGGGGCGTCTGCGGCCAGGGTCGTGATGGCTGGTGCCATCGGCGTCTCCTCGTCGTCGAATGCGGCCGTGCGGGGCGGGGCCGGGGAGCGTCCGGCCTTGAGGGGTGGCCGGTTATGGGCCAGAGATTCGCGCAGCGCGGTTTCCGCCGATGCCGCTCGATGTTTCGGCGCAGTGACGAAGGGGTGGGGCGTGTTACGTGACCGTGAACGGACGTGTCGGTACGAGGAGACGTCCGGGAATCCAGCCGGCCGCGCCGGGCGTCCGTGTGACCTTGCGGCGGGGGAGCCGAGTCGGGCTTTACGGGACGTCCGGCGCGGCCGGGGTCTGGTGCGGGCCCCGCGGGGGGCCGGTGCGAGGGGCCTGGGGCCCCGGGGAGGGTCAGACCGCTTCGGCGGCCTCGGGGAGGAGCTGGGTGAGCCGGTCGGTGAGCTGGACGACCTCGGCGACGTCGCTGTAGTTGCGGGCGGCGTGGTCGACGGTCTTGCGGAGTCGGGTGTTGACCCGCTCGGAGCGGATGCTGCGGGCGACCCCGAGGGCCTTCTCGGCGAGGACCACGGACTGCTCGGGCTCGCGCTTGAGGAGGTGGACGGTGGCCATG
Organism: Streptomyces sp. NPDC055815; assembly: GCF_053616475.1. Taxonomy (NCBI): domain Bacteria; kingdom Bacillati; phylum Actinomycetota; class Actinomycetes; order Kitasatosporales; family Streptomycetaceae; genus Streptomyces; species Streptomyces sp. NPDC055815. The sequence continues at coordinate 64,307 of NZ_JBSHDU010000006.1, forward strand.
CCGATCAGGTTGAGCGCGTACGAGCGCTGGTGGTCGGGGTCCTTCTCGAAGAGCTCGACGGCCCGCTCCATGACGGGCTCGGCGAGCGAGGCGTAGGTCGGGGAGCGGCCGGCGACGTAGGCGAGGTCGCGGTAGGAGTGGGAGTTCTCGCCGTTGAGCTCGGCCTCGGAGAAGAAGCCGATCCAGTCGGGCTCGGGCTCGCCGTCGAGGCCGACGTCGGCGAAGGTGTCCTCGGCCATCCGGACGGCCCGCTTGCACTTGGAGGGCTGCCCCATGTTGGCGTAGGCGCGGGCCTCCATCGCATACAGCATGGCCTGGGTGCGGGAGGTGGCGCAGTCCCGACTGCCGTACTGGGCGAGGTGGATGAGTTCGAGGGCGTCGTCGGGCCGGCCGAGGTGGATCATCTGGCGGCTCATCGAGGACAGGATGTACGAGCCGAGGGGCTTGTCGCCGGCCTCCTTGGCGGCGTGCAGCGCCAGCACGAAGTACTTCTGGGCGGTGGGCTGGAGGCCCACGTCGTAGCTCATCCAGCCGGCCAGCTCGGCGAGTTCGGCGGCGCAGGTGAAGAGGCGCTTGGCGGTGGCGGTCGGCTGGGACTCCTGGAGGAGGTCGGTGACCTCGTGGAGCTGGCCGACGACGGCCTTGCGGCGCAGTCCGCCGCCGCACTGGGCGTCCCACTTGCGGAACATCGCGGTGGTGGACTCCAGGAGGTCGAGCTCGATCTCGGAGAGCCGGTTGGGCCGGCGGGCGTCGACGATCGGCTCGGGGCGCTCGATGTCACCGGCCGGGGTGGGGACGAGCCAGCGCTGCATCGGTTCGATGAGGGCGGGTCCCGCGGCGAGCGAGAGCGAGGAGCCGAGGAAGCCCCGGCGGGCGAGCATCAGGTCGCTGCGGGAGAACTCGCTCAGCAGGGCGACGGTCTGCGGCCCCGCCCAGGGCAGGTCGACGCCGGAGACGGACGGTGACTGGTGGGCGGTGCGCAGCCCGATGTCCTCGATGGCGACGACGGAGCCGAAGCGCTCGGAGAAGAGCTCGGAGAGGATCCGCGGGATCGGTTCGCGGGGCTGCTCGCCGTCGAGCCAGCGGCGCACGCGCGAGGTGTCGGTGGAGATGTGGTGCGCGCCCATCTGGCGCGCCCTGCGGTTCACCTGGCGTGCCAGTTCGCCCTTCGACCAGCCGCTGCGCACGAACCACGAGCCCAGCTGCTCGTTCGGGCGCTTGCCGGCAGTCGTACCGTCTGCGCCGTTGCCGCTCACTGGAACGCCCCCATCCACCTGATGACCTGTCGTACGAACCCCTATCAGAATGCCGTCTCTCGCGGCACCCGTCCGACGTTCGCACTCCTTCGAACTGGAAACCGGGTTGCCTCCGGCATACCCACGCGTGCAAGCGATCCCGAGGTTCGAGTACCGAAAGTAATCCTACGATCACCCCTCCACGAGGGCGATTCAAGAAACGCCACCATTCGCCACCCCTTCGAATGAACTCGCCACGCGTGGAACGCGATTCACTTGACATGCGACGAACCGGAGTCGGCGGACGGAAGCGCGGAGAGGCGCGTGTCCCGGTCCGCACCACCCCACTCACGACCGTGCGCCACATTCGGCGACGGACCGTGACGAAGGGTGACGACGGTGCTCCGGGTCGTAACCACCGGCGCGCTCGACCCGTTGGAGGGGGCATGGGTTTCACGATCGGCGGCATTCGTGAGATGCGGTCCGGCGCACGCCGCCGCGTACGCACCACGGAGTGCACAGCGGTGGCCGAGTACACGGGACTTTGGGGCTGGGACGTCGTCCCCGGCGCGCGGGCCGTCTCCGGCCAGTGCTCCTGCGGCGATCCGGCCTGCGCGGCCCCCGGCGCGCACCCCCTCTCCTTCGCGGAACCGGTCCCGGCGGGCGCCGGCCTCGACGACGCCGTGAAGGCCTGGTCCGAGTACCCGGGCGCGGCGCTGCTCCTCCCGGTCGGCCGCGCCTTCGACGTGATCGAGGTCGCCGAGGCCGCGGGCCGCCGGGCGCTGGTGCGCCTGGAGCGCATGGGGCTGCCGCTCGGCCCGGTGTGCGCGACCCCGACCGGCCGGGCGCGCTTCTTCGTGGCCCCGGGCGCGGCGGCCGAGCTGCCGCAGCTGCTCTACCGGATGGGCTGGGACGACGCCGACCTGGACCTGCACGGTCTGGGCCCGGGCTCCCACATCACCGCTCCCCCGTCGGACCTGGGCGGGCTCGGGCCGGTGCGCTGGCTGCGGCCGCCGACCCTCGACACGGCGGGCGCGCCGCCGCAGGCGCGGCTGCTGCTGGGCACCCTGGCGTACATCTGCCACCGGACACACTTCTAGACGTACGGGAAGGGCCCCCGCCATCGGATGGCGGGGGCCCTTCGCGCATGCCGTGCGGGGCGTCAGTCGCCGATCAGGGCGTCGACGAAGGCGCCCGGCTCGAACGGCGCCAGGTCGTCCGGGCCCTCGCCGAGGCCGACCAGCTTGACCGGGACGCCCAGCTCGCGCTGGACGGCGACGACGATGCCGCCCTTGGCGGTCCCGTCGAGCTTGGTCAGCACGATGCCGGTGATGTCGACGACCTCGGCGAAGACACGGGCCTGGATCAGGCCGTTCTGGCCGGTGGTGGCGTCGAGGACGAGGAGGATCTCGTCGAGCGGGCCGTGCTTCTCGACGACGCGCTTGACCTTGCCGAGCTCGTCCATGAGGCCGGTCTTGGTGTGGAGCCGGCCGGCGGTGTCGATGAGGACGACATCGGCCTTCTCGGCGATGCCCTCCTTGACCGCGTCGAAGGCGATCGACGCCGGGTCGCCGCCCTCCGGTCCGCGCACGGTCCGGGCGCCGACGCGCTCGCCCCAGGTCTGGAGCTGGTCGGCGGCGGCGGCACGGAAGGTGTCGGCGGCGCCGAGGACGACGGACTTGCCGTCGGCGACCAGGACACGGGCCAGCTTGCCGGTGGTGGTGGTCTTGCCGGTGCCGTTGACGCCGACGACCATGACCACGCCCGGGATGTCCTCGGGGCTCTCGGTCTTCACCGAGCGGTCGAAGTCCCCGAGGAGGGTGACGAGCTCCTCACGGAGCAGGCCGCGCAGCTCGTCCGGGGTGCGGGTGCCGAGCACCTTGACCCGCTCGCGCAGCCGGTCGACGAGCTCCTGGGTGGGGGCGACGCCGACGTCGGCGGTGAGGAGCGTCTCCTCGATCTCCTCCCAGGTGTCCTCGTCGAGGTGCTCGCGGGACAGCAGCGTGAGCAGCCCCTTGCCGAGCGAGTTCTGGGAGCGGGCGAGGCGGGCCCGGAGCCGCACGAGACGGCCGGCGGTGGGCTCGGGGACCTCGATCTCGGGGGCGGCGGGCTCCTCGACGAGGGGCTCCTCGACCGCGACCGGGGCCTCGGGGGCCTCGGCGGTGGGGAGCTCGACCTCCTCGACGGTGCGGCGTGGTTCCTCCCGCGGCGTCTCCGCCTCGTCGCCGACGTGCGGTTCCGCGGGCGGAGCGGTGATGGTCGGCGTGGTGGACGGCGGCTCGGCCGGCGGCAGCTGCTTCTTCTTGCGGCCGCTGATCACGAGCCCGCTTGTCACGGCGACCGCGACGACCAGAGCGATGACTACAGCAAGGATGAGTTCCATAACAGCTCCAGTATGGCGTGACCTCCCCCGCCTCCCGTCGTTCACTCCACAGGGGCACGCCCCTGCGGGCCGGGCTGGTCCGCCGTTCGGCCGCGTGCCGACGGGAAGCCTCTCGGGGCGGAGTCACAACTCGTCCAGTATCGGGATCGAGTTCAGGCGCGCATGGCGCACCCAAGGGGTGTGTCAGCCCATTGCGTGGGCTGACACACCCTTTGCTCGTTTGGCCGCGAATGTACGATGTTCGGATCCCCCACATCTGTACGGAGTACCCCCATGCCCCACCACGCCTCCGAAGCCGCAGGCGCGACGCACGACGGTGCCATGGAGACCCGCGGTCTCGAACCCGTCCCCGACGCCGAGCGGACCGGCCGGGTCCGTGAGCTCTTCCCGACCTGGGTCGCGGCCAACATCAGTGTGCTGCTGCTCACCATGGGCGCCGGGCTCGTCGTCTTCAACGGCCTGAACTTCTGGCAGGTCCTGGTCGTCGCGGTCGTCGCGCCGGTCCTCTCGTACGGGATCGTCGGCCTGATCTCGATCGCGGGGAAGCGCGGCGGGGCGCCCGGCATGGCGCTGTCGCGGGCCGTCTTCGGTCAGCGCGGAAACCTTTTTCCCGGTGCGCTGATCTGGGTGGCCCGCTGGGGCTGGGAGACGATCAACGCGGTCGCCGGCGCGTACGCGGTGCTCACCGTCCTCGACCTGCTCTTCGGAGTGAAGTCGAACACGCTCCTCATCGTGGTGACGCTGCTGCTCTTCGTGGCCTGCACGTTCCTGGTGTCGGGTCTCGGCATCAACGCGCTGCGGGTGTGCAGCAAGTGGTCGACGTACCTCTTCGGCGCCTTCTCCGTGCTCGTCCTGGTCTATCTGGTGGCGAACACCGACTGGTCGGCGGTCTTCGACAAGCCGGCCGGTTCGACGGCGATGATGGTCGCGGGCATCGGCACGATCGCGGCCGGCGGCATCAGCTGGGTGCCCTCGGGCCCCGACTTCACGCGCTACCTGCCGCGTACGGCCTCCTCGAAGGCGATGGTCGGGTCGACGATCGGCGGCGCCGGGATCGTGGTGCTCCCGATGGTGCTCATGGGCGCGGTGATGGCGGTGTCCACGCCGGACCTGGCCTCGGCGCAGGACCCGGTCTCCTTCATCGGTGAGCTGCTGCCGATGTGGATCTCGGTGCCGTACCTGCTGATCGCCCTGATCGGGATGCTGCTCATCAACTCGATGTCGATGTACTCGGCCGGGTTCACGGCGCAGACCCTGGGCATCAAGGTGTCGCGGGCCGCGGCGGTGAGCGTGAACGCGGTGATCAGCCTGGTCTTCGGCTTCCTCCTGATGGTCGTGGCGACGAGCTTCATCGGCTCGTTCATCTCGTTCCTGACGCTGCTCGCGGTGGCGTTCTCGGCGTGGATCGGCGTCTTCGGCGTGGACATGCTGCGCCGGAGGTCGTACGACGCGAAGGCGCTGATGGACACGACCCGCACCAGCGCGTACTGGTACCGGGGCGGTTTCGCCTGGCAGGCCATGACGGCGTGGGCCGTGGCGCTGCTCGTGGGGCTGCTGTTCACGAAGGTCGACTGGTTCTCGGGTCCGCTCGCCTTCTCCTGGATCGGCGAGAACGGCCTGGGCTGGGCGGCGACGATCGTGCTCGCGGGCGTGCTCTACGCGGTGCTGCCGCGCACTGCGCAGCCGGCTCCGGTGGCGCCCGCCGAAGTGCGCGAGACCGTTTCCATCTGACGCCCTGTCAGCTACTGTCCCCCTTCCGCGCACCTGCGAAGGGGGACTTTCCCATGCCGTTCAGCGTCGTACGGTTCAACCTCGTCGATCCCCGTGCGACCCCGGACTCCCTCTCGGAGCGCTACCGGGCCGCGCTCGCCATGGCCGCGTACGCCGACGAGCACGGCGTCGACACCGTGCAGACCGAGGAGCACCACGGGGTCGAGAACAACTGGCTGCCCTCCCCCTTCGCCTTCGCGGGCGCGGTCTTCGGCGCGACGCGCAGGATCGCGGTCACGGTCTCGGCGATCATCGGCCCGCTGCACGATCCGCTGCGCCTGGCCGAGGACATCGCGGTCCTGGACCTGCTGAGCGGGGGCCGGCTCGTGACGGTGGCGGGGATCGGCTACCGGCCGGAGGAGTACGAGGAGCGCGGGGTCGACTGGGGGCGGCGGGGCAAGCTCCAGGACCTGCTCCTGGAGACCCTGCTCACGGCCTGGACCGGGGAGCCGTTCACGTATCAGGGCCGTACGGTACGGGTCACCCCGCGGCCGTTCACCCGGCCGCATCCGCTGCTGCTTGTCGGGGGTTCCTCGCGGGCGGCGGCGCGGCGGGCGGCCCGGCTGGGGCTGCCGTTCTTCCCGAGCGCGCACCTTCCGGAGCTCGAGACGTACTACCAGGAGCGGTGTGCGGAGTACGGCACGGAGGGCTGGACGATGATGCCGGCGAAGGAGACCCCGCTGCTGCATCTGTCGGCGGACCCGGACCGGACGTGGGCGGAGCACGGGGAGCACTTCCTCCACGAGGCGCGGACCTACGCCTCCTGGCAGTCGAAGGACATCCGCTCGGCGGTGCGTTCGGCGGCGACGACGGTGGCGGAGCTGCGGGCGGAGGGGGTGTACCGGGTGGTCACTCCGGAGGAGTGCCTGGCGCTCGGCCTGGAGAGCCTCGTACTGCATCCGCTGTGCGGCGGGATGCCGGTCGAGGAGGGGTGGCGGAGCCTGCGGCTGTTCTGCGACGACGTACTTCCGCGGCTCACCGCCTGAGACACGTACGGAGACGCGTGCTGCCCCGGCCTGAGGCATGAGGCCTCGGGCCGGGGCAGTCGTCGTGAGGAGAGGGGCAGCGGGGTTTAGCCCATCTCCTCCAACGCCTTGCCCTTCGTCTCCTTGACGTACCTGAGCACGAAGGGGATCGAGAGCACGGCGAAGACCGTGTAGATGACGTAGGTCCCGGACAGGTTCCAGTCGGCGAGGGACGGGAAGCTGGCGGTGATGGCCCAGTTGGCGATCCACTGGGCGGAGGCGGCGACACCGAGGGCGGCGGCGCGGATCCGGTTGGGGAACATCTCGCCGAGGAAGACCCAGACCACCACGCCCCACGAGAGGGCGAAGAAGAGCACGAAGACATGGGCCGCGACGAGCGCCACGACGCCCTGGGTCTCGGGCAGCTTGCCGTCGACGAGGTCGGCGGAGAAGGCCCAGGCCTCGAAGGCGAGGGCGACCGCCATGCCGATGGAGCCGACGAGGGCGAGCGGCTTGCGGCCGACGCGGTCGACCAGGACCATCGCGATCACGGTGCCGATGATGTTGATGATCGACGTGGTGAACGAGTAGAAGAACGAGCTCGACGGGTCGATGCCGACGGACTGCCAGAGGGTCGCGGAGTAGTAGAAGGCGACGTTGATGCCGACGAGCTGCTGGAAGACCGAGAGTCCGATGCCGACCCAGACGATGGGCAGGAGCTTGAACCTGCTGCCGACGACGAGCAGGTCCCTGAAGGTGGACTTGTGCTCGCTGCGCATGGCCTGGTCGATCTCGGCGACGCGGTGGTCGAGGTCGACGCCGTGGCCCTCGACCTCGGCGAGGACCTCCTTCGCCCGGTCGGTCTTCCCCACGGAGATGAGGAAGCGGGGGGACTCGGGGATCGCGAAGGACAGCATGCCGTAGAGGAGCGCGGGGACGACCATCACGCCGAGCATCCACTGCCAGGCTTCCAGGCCGCCGATCTCGCCGCGCTGGTCGCCGTCGGCGAGCTGCAGGATGCCGTAGTTGACCAGCTGGGAGATGGCGATGCCGATGACGATCGCGGCCTGCTGGAAGGAGCCGAGGCGGCCGCGGTAGGCGGCGGGGGCGACCTCGGCGATGTAGGCGGGGCCGATGACGGAGGCCATGCCGATGGCGAAGCCGCCGATGATCCGCCAGAAGGCGAGGTCCCAGAGGGCGAAGGGCAGCGCGGAGCCGACGGCGCTGACGGCGAAGAGGACCGCGGAGATCTGCATGCAGCGGATGCGGCCGATGCGGTCGGCGATCCGGCCGGCGGTGGCGGCGCCGATGGCGCAGCCGATCAGGGCGATGGCGATGACCTGCGCGAGGGTCCCGGAGCCGATGTCGTAGCGGTCCCGGATCGCTTCGACGGCGCCGTTGATGACGGAGCTGTCGTAGCCGAAGAGGAAGCCGCCCATCGCGGCGGAGGCCGTGATGAAGATGACGTGGCCGAGGTGGTCCGGGTGAGCGGCTCGGCCTTCGGAAGGCGGCGGCGTGGGCGCCTGCGCGGTGCTGGTCACATGGACTCCTCGGTGGGGGGCAAGCCCTTCCAGTGGCGCACAACTTCACGCCGCCCACCACGTGAAGGTTAAAGCAACGTTGCAGAGACTATGCCTTCAAGTTTCGAAGTCAATAGTCGATGTCATGTGACTTTATGAGCACAGCGAGGCCGCTTGGGTTCACATGTTGAACGAAGTGGCTCAGCGGAGTCGCTGGCTGATCACCTTCGAGACGCCGTCGCCCTGCATGGACACGCCGTACAGCGCGTCCGCGACCTCCATCGTCCGCTTCTGGTGCGTGATCACGATCAGCTGCGAGGACTCCTGGAGCTCCCGCATGATCCGGATCAGCCGCTGGAGGTTGGTGTCGTCCAGCGCCGCCTCGACCTCGTCCATCACGTAGAACGGACTGGGCCTCGCCTTGAAGATCGACACGAGCAGCGCCACGGCGGTCAGCGAGCGCTCCCCGCCGGAGAGCAGCGAGAGCCGCTTGACCTTCTTGCCCGGCGGGCGGGCCTCCACCTCGACGCCGGTGGTGAGCATGTTGTCCGGATCGGTGAGGACGAGACGGCCCTCGCCGCCCGGGAAGAGCCGCGAGAAGACGCCCTCGAACTCGCGGGCCGTGTCCCGGTACGCCTCGGTGAAGACCTGCTCCACGCGCAGGTCGACCTCCTTCACGACCTGAAGCAGGTCGGTACGGGTCTTCTTCAGGTCCTCCAGCTGCTCCGAGAGGAAGCGGTGCCGCTCCTCCAGAGCCGCGAACTCCTCCAGGGCCAGCGGGTTGACCTTGCCGAGCTGGTGGTACGCCCGTTCGGCGGCCTTCAGCCGCTTCTCCTGCTCCGAACGGACGAACGGCCTCGCCCCTCCGTCCTCGGGCAGCGGCTCGCCGTCGGGGGTCGGCGACGGTGGCACGGGCTGGTCCGGGCCGTACTCGGCGACCAGGGCGGTCGCCTCCACGCCGAACTCCTCCAGGGCCTTGGCCTCCAGCTGCTCGATCCGCAGCCGCTTCTCGGCGCCGAGGACCTCGCCCCGGTGCACGGAGTCGGTCAGCTTGTCGAGCTCGGCCTTGAGGTCCCGGCCCCGGGCCCGGGCGGCCGTCAGGCCCTGCTCCCGGTCGGCCCTCGCCGCCTCGGCCACCCCCCTCTCCCGCTCGGCGCGGACCAGGGACACCTCGACATGGGCGAGGAGGGCGCGGGCACCGGCGGCGACCGCGCCGGCGACGCGCTCCTCGTGGCGCAGCCGGGCCCGGCGCTGCTCGGCACGCGCGCGTGCCTCCCGTTCGGCGCGGGCGGCCCGGTCGAGCGAGTCGGCGCGTCCGGCGAGGCCCTTGACCCGCTCCTCGTGGGTACGGACCTGGAGCCGCGCCTCCATCTCGGTCTGGCGCGCGTTGGAGCCGTCGATCGCGAGCCGGTCGCGCACGGAGGTGTCGGGCTCGTCCTCGGCCGGCATCTCCTCGGCCACGAGGAGCCGTTCGGCGAGTTCCTCGGCTTCGGCGGTGGCCTTCTCCAGGGCCTCCTGGGCGCGGGCGGCGGCGGCCGCGGTCCGCTCGGCCTCCCCGGCCGCTCCCCTGGCCTGCCCGGCGAGCCGGCCGAGCTTCTGGGCGACGGCGGACCGCTCGCGCTCACCGGCACGGCGGCGGGCGTCGAGCTCCTCGACGAGCGCCGACGCGGTCCGGCGGCGCTCGGCGGCCTCGGTCTGTGCCGCGGCGAACTCCTCGCACCGTACGGCGAGTTCGTCGAGCTCGGCGGCGGCCTCGGCGACGGAGGCCTGGACTTCGAGGAGGCTGGGCGCGCCGGCCGATCCTCCCTGCGCGAAGTGCGCCCCGAGCAGGTCCCCTTCGGCGGTGACGGCGGTCAGCTCGGGCCGGGTCCTGACGAGTTCGGCGGCCTCGTCGAGGTCGCCGACGACCACCGTCCCGGCGAGCAACCGGCGGACGGCGGCGAGGAGTTCGGCGGGCCCGTGGACCAGGTCGGCGGCGTACGGGTGTCCGTCGGCCGGAACCGCGGGCCGCGGCTCGGGGGCTCCGGCCAGGATCAGGGTGGCCCGGCCCGCGTCCTGCTTGCGCAGCAGGCGCAGGGCCTCGGCGGCGGCGGAGGGCCCTTCGGCGGCGAGCGCGTCGGCGGCCGCGCCGAGTGCGGCGGCGACGGGGACCTCGTATCCCGGGGTGACGGCGAGGAGTTCGGCCGCCGGGCCGAGGAGTCCGGTGAGCCCCGCGGAGAGCAGGGCGCCCGTGCCGTCCTTGCGGCGGAGCCCGAGGGCGAGGGTGTCGTGCCGGGCGCGGGTGGCGGCGCGGCGGCGTTCGGCGGTGGCGGCGGCCTCGCGGGCGGCGCTCAGCGCGGCCTCGGCGTCGGCGAGTTCGCGGCGGGCGGCCTCGTACCGTTCGCTGTGCTCGGTGTCCTCCGCGTCGAGGCCGTCGACCTCGGCCTTGAGCTGTTCGTACTCCTCCTGGGCCGCGGTCGCGCGCTCCGCGGCCTCGTCGCGGGCGGCGGCGAGCCGGTCGATCTCGGCCTGGGCGGAGGCGGCGCGCGAGCGGGCGGCGTTGACCTGGCCGTGGAGCCGGGCGAGGCCCTCGCGGCGGTCGGCGATGGCGCGGGCCAGGTCCTTGAGGCGGCGCTCCTCGTCCGCGAGGCTCCGCTCCAGGTCCGCGCGGTGGGCGACGGTGTCCTCCAGAGCGCGCTCGGCGGCCTCCAGGGCGGCTTCGAGCTCGGCCTCTTGTTCGCGGACGCGGGCGGCCTCCCGCTCCAGGTCCTCCGGGTCGCGGCCGCGGCGCTCCTCGGCGGGTGCGGTGGTGGCGCTCTTCACGCGCGCGTCGGCCAGGGAGATGGTGCCGCGGACGCGCTCGGCGAGCTGGGAGAGGGCGTACCAGTTCTGCTGTGCGCGCTCCAGGCGGGGCACCAGGGTGCGGGCCTCCGCTTCGAGCCCGGCCTCGGTGGCGAGGGCGGCGCGCAGCTCGGCCTCGGTGGCCTCCTTGCGGGCGAGCAGGGCCGCCTCGTCGGCGACCTCGGCGGTCAGGGCCTGCTGGAGGCGGACGAGGTCGTCGGCGAGGAGGCGGAGCCGGGCGTCGCGCAGGTCGGCCTGGATGACGACGGCGCGGCGGGCGACGGCGGCCTGCCGGCCGAGCGGCTTGAGCTGGCGGCGGAGTTCGTCGGTGAGGTCCTGCACGCGCGCGAGGTTGGCCTGCATCGCGTCCAGCTTCCGCAGCGCCTTCTCTTTCCGCTTGCGGTGCTTGAGGACGCCTGCGGCCTCCTCGATGAAGGCGCGGCGGCCCATCGGGTCGGCGTGCAGCACGGAGTCGAGCTGGCCCTGCCCGACGATGACGTGCATCTCGCGGCCGATGCCGGAGTCGGAGAGCAGGTCCTGGAAGTCGAGCAGCCGGCAGGTGTCGCCGTTGATCTGGTACTCGCTGCTGCCGCCGCGGAACATGATCCGGGTGAGGGTGACCTCGGCGTAGTCGATGGGCAGGGCGCCGTCGGAGTTGTCGATGGTCAGCGAGACCTCGGCGCGGCCGAGCGGCGGGCGCCCGGTCGTGCCGGCGAAGATGACGTCCTCCATCTTGCCGCCGCGCAGCGACTTGGCGCCCTGCTCGCCCATGACCCAGGACAGGGCGTCCACCACGTTGGACTTGCCCGAACCGTTGGGGCCCACGACACAGGTGATTCCCGGTTCGAACCGCAGCGTGGTGGCCGAGGCGAACGACTTGAATCCGCGGAGGGTCAGGGCCTTGAGGTGCACCCCGGGGACTCTACCGGGGCGCGTGCGTTTCGCCCGCGATCGCGTGGGGCAGATCCTCGGATGAGGAGGGGTGGTACGCGGGGGAAACAGCGGGTGAAAGAAAGAAGGGACGCCGAGGCGCCCCTTGCATGTCCAGCTGTCGTGCACGTGCGTCGTTCCGCACGATCAGCTGTATGGGTGTCCGGCTGCGCCGACGAGAATACTTTCCACCTGGCCCCTGGGGGCTGGGTTGTCAGGTGAGCGCAGGCTCTGCCTGGGGTACGTCGAGGTCGATGCTGTTCAGCAGCGACTCTCCCTGGTGCTGAGCGGCGGCAGCGGCGAGCGTGTCGTTCTCGGACTGGATCCGTACCAGCTCGGATTCGAGGTCCTGGACGCGCTGCTGGAGCCGTCGCATCTCGGCGAGGAGTCGCGGGTCGGAGCCGCCGACGTAACCGAGAAGCGCCTTTGCCATGATGGATGGTCCTCCACAATGAGTGACCGACCGAAGCGGTGTGGGTCGTGAGGGATTCGCACCCGCGGTGCTCGGCAGTACTGCTTGTCGTGCCGGTTCCACTGCCAAACAGCTAAGGTGCGCGGGGATTCCAGCGTCTCACCAAAAAGTTTGACGGTCAACACGATCACGCCCCGTTTGAAGGGCTACCGAGGAGTCCACGGCCGCTCAGTGGGCGGCGGGGCCTTCGAACTCGGCGCCTCGGGGGCGTCGCGATCATCCTTACCGGGCAGCCTTGCACGACCGGCGCGACTTGGCAACCATCAGGCCGTTCGCTGGTCACGCGGCTGTTACCGCGTGTCCGCCCGGTGCCGCTCTCGGTCACCGGGCGGGGTTCCGGAGCGTGATCGTCAGCGGATGGCGAAGCTGTCGTAGCCGCCGCGCGGGGTGTCCCAGATCTCAGTCACGCCGTCCACACGTCCGGGTGTGTCGGCGGACTGGAGCCAGTCGAGCAGACGGTGGCAATTCTCACGCGGCCCCTCGGCCACGACCTGCACCCTGCCGTCGTCGAGGTTCAGGGCGAAGCCCACCAGGCCGCCGATCTCCAAGGCGTTTGCCCTGGTGAACCAGCGGAAGCCCACTCCCTGTACCCGGCCGCGCACCCAGGCGGTCATCCGTACGTCGTCGCTCATGGCTGCACGCTAACGGGCGGATTGCCAGATGAGCACATCGCCCCTGCTTCTCATGGACTACAGTCCCGACCGAACACGCCTCACCCGTTCGAGGGCGTGCCGTTCGACTGTCGAGCCGGAACGGTACCGACAGCAAAGATCAGCAAAGCCCCGGCGAAGATCCGGCACAGCACCGCGAAAGACCAGCAGAGGAAGGCAGAGCAGATGGGACGCCACCGTCGCTCCGGCGCCGCACCCGCCGCAGAAGACTACGCGGCCGGCGCGGGCCGCCCGAACCGGGGTGCCCGCCGCCGTCGGCCGGTGCGCAACGGCCTGCTCGGCGCCTCCGCGGCGGTCGCGGTCGGCGCCGTCGCCGTCGCCTCCGGCCTGCTTCCCGGCGGCGACACGTTCACCGTCGGCAGCGCCGGCACGAGCGAGCGCCAGGTCCAGACCCGGCAGGCCCCGGAGCTGACGACGCAGGGCGGGGCCACGCAGACTCCGACCGGTACGGGCACGGAGGCGAGCGGCGGCAAGGCCCGCACCGCCCCCTCCCCCTCGGCGACGCCGTCCAGGAAGCCGAGCCCGAAGGCGACGCCGAAGCCGAAGCCGACCCCGACGAAGTCGAAGACGCCCACGGCGAAGCCGACCCCGACGAAGGCCGCGGCCGCGCCCACGACGAAGGCACCCGCACCGAAGCCGGACCCGACCGCGCCGGCACCGCTCCGGACGACCACGGTCACCTCCACCGCCGACCGGGGCGACGCCGCCGAGGCCGAGGTCGTGCGCCTGGTCAACGCCGAACGCGCCAAGGTGGGCTGCACCCCGGTCCGCGTGGACGCGAAGCTCTCGGCACTGGCCGGCGCGTTCAGCGCGGACATGGCGGCGCGCGGCTTCTTCGACCACACGGACCCGGACGGCGACACGCCGTGGGCCCGCGCGGAGCAGGCGGGCGTCACGGGCATGGGCGGCGAGAACATCGCGCGCGGCCAGGTGGACGCGGCGGCGGTGATGGCGTCCTGGATGAACAGCGACGGCCACCGCGCCAACATCCTGAACTGCGACTTCACCACCCTGGGCGTAGGCGTCGTCTTCGGCGACGGCGGCCCCTGGTGGACCCAGGACTTCGGCTACTGAGCCGCCGAGCCGAAAGGGCCCCGTCACCTCTGAGGTGACGGGGCCCTTTCGTGTGCGGGACGGAGTGCGTGGGATCAGGCGGCGGACTTGCCGGCTGCGAAGGTGCGGGCCGTCCGGGCGACGCGGCGGCCGAGGTGTTCGGCGGTGGCGATGTCGGCCTTGTGGACGCCCTCGGGGCCGAGGTCGTTGTGGGTCTGGGCGCCGGCGCCGGAGAAGAAGCCGAGGCGGTTGAGGTCGTTCTCGGAGGCCTCGCTGGTGTTCCAGCCGGGCTTCAGGCCGAGGTTGATCCAGTTCATGCCGTGCTGGCCGGCGAGGGTCTGGAAGTACTGAAGGGTGTGGCCCTTGTCGCCGCTCTTGGAGCCGGAGTTGGTGAAGCCGGCGGCGAGCTTGTCCAGCCAGGCGTCGGAGAACCAGCGCTTCGAGGTGTCCTCGGCGAACTGGTGGAAGGCGCCGGAGGCGGTGCCCATGTAGGTCGGGGAGCCGAAGACGATCGCGTCGGAGGCGTCGAGCAGCTCCCACTCGGCGTCGGTGATCTCGTCGACCTTGATCAGGTGGACGGTGGCGCCCGCGTCGGCGGCGCCGGCACGGACGGCCTCGGCGAGGACCGTGGTGTGGCCGTAGCCGGAGTGGAAGGCGATGGAGACGACGGGGGTGGTCACAAAAGGCTCCTCGAAGAGGCGTTCGGGGTGATGACCAGAAGTAGAGCACTAACTTTTGGAAAGCGCAAGCAGATGGGTAGCGCCCTCATGGCAGTAAGCGCTGCGCGGGAGTAACGTGGGGGCATGACTGACGACCTCGCCTACGACGTGTTCGCGCGCGCCTGTCCCTCGCGCGGCACGCTGGAGCACGTGACGGGCCGCTGGGGCAGCCTGACCCTGAGCGCCCTGCACGAAGGGACGTTCCGCTTCAACGAACTGCGGCGCCGGGTCGACGGCGTCAGCGAGAAGATGCTGTCGCAGACCCTGCACGCCCTGGAGCGCGACGGCCTCGTCCACCGCGAGGCGCAGCCCACGAACCCGCCGCGGGTCGACTACCGGCTCACCCCGCTCGGCCGCGAGGTCGCCGAGCGGCTCCTCGGACTCATCCAGCTCGTCGAGGGCCGGATGGACCAGGTGCTCGCCTCGCGCGAGAGTTACGACACGGAGCGCGCCGCGGCCCCTACGCCGTGACGCGCGGCGGGCGCTGGCAGCGCGGGCAGAAGTAGCTGGACCGGTTCATCCACGCCCGTCGCCGCATCGGCGTACCGCAGCGGCGGCAGGGCTCGTCCTCGCGTCCGTACGCGTCGAGGGAGCGGTCGAAGTAGCCGGACTCGCCGTTGACGTTCACGTACAGGCTGTCGAAGCTGGTGCCGCCGGCGTCGAGCGCCGCGTTCATCACGTCCCGGACATGGCCGAGCAGCTCGGCCGAGCGCGGCCGGGTCAGGGTGGCCGTCGGCCGGTCGTAGTGCAGCTTCGACCGCCAGAGCGCCTCGTCGGCGTAGATGTTCCCGACGCCGCTGATCAGCGACTGGTCGAGCAGCGCCCGCTTGACGGTGGTACGGCGCAGCCGCAGCGCCCCCTGGAAGGCGGCGTCGTCGAACGCCGGGTCCAGCGGGTCGCGGGCGATGTGCGCGATGACGTCCGGGAGCCCGTCGGGGGTCTGGTCGTGGAGCGAGAGGCCGCCGAAGGTGCGCTGGTCGACGAAGCGGAGCTCGGTGCCGGCGGCGTCGTCGAAGCGGATGCGGATGCGGAGGTGCTTCTCGTCCGGGGCGCCCTCCGGCTGCACGAGCAGCTGACCGCTCATGCCGAGGTGGCCCAGGACGGACGTGCCGGTCTCCGCCAGCGGCAGCCACAGGTACTTGCCGCGCCGTCGCGCGACCTCGAAGCGCTGCCCCTTCAGCCGGGCCGCGAAGTCCTCGCCGCCCGCCGGATGACGCCGTACGGCCCTGGGGTGCAGCACCTCGACCTCGGTCACGGTCCGCCCGGCGACCCAGCGCTCCAGACCGCGCCGTACGACCTCGACCTCGGGCAGCTCGGGCACGGGACTCCTCCGGAGGGGTACGGACAGGCCAAGCCAGCCTACCGCCCGGGAAGGCCCGCCCCGCCTCCCCCGGAAACGACTCCGCCCGCCCCTGGCGGGGGCGGGCGGGAAGGCTCCGTCGAAGGAGTGCGGGTGCCGTCAGTCGGTGGTCGGTGACGGCGGCTCGCCGGGCGTCAGGCAGAGGCCCGGTCGGCGGTCGGAGAGGGGTCGGCGACCTCTCCCGTGCCGGCGTCGGCCGCGGCCTTCGCCGCCGCCGCGCGCTCGTCCGCGGCCGCGCGGATCGCGCGCCACGCGGACTCCGCCGCCTGCTGTTCCGCTTCCTTCTTGCTGCGGCCGGTGCCGGTGCCGTACGAGACACCACCGACGCGGGCGGCAGCGGTGAAGGTCTTCTCGTGGTCCGGACCCTCTTCGGAGACGAGGTACTCCGGCACACCCAGACCCTCGGCCGCGGTGAGCTCCTGGAGGCTGGTCTTCCAGTCCAGGCCGGCACCGAGGTTCGAGGACTTCTCGATCAGCGGGTCGAAGAGCCGGTGCACCAGCTCGGACGCCGCGTCGAGGCCCTGGTCGAGATAGACCGCGCCGATCACCGCTTCAAGGGTGTCGGCGAGGATGGACGCCTTGTCCCGGCCGCCCGTGCCCTCTTCGCCCCGGCCGAGCCGGATGAAGGAGCCGAGTTCGAGGCCGCGGCCGACCTCCGCCAGCGCACGCGAGTTGACCACCGCGGCCCGGAGCTTGGCCAGCTGGCCTTCCGGGAGATCGGGGTGGGTGCGGTACAGCGTGTCCGTGACCACCAGGCCGAGCACGGAGTCCCCGAGGAACTCGAGGCGCTCGTTGGTGGGCAGACCGCCGTTCTCGTACGCGTACGAGCGGTGGGTCAGCGCACGCACCAGAAGGGCGGACTCGAGCTGATACCCGAGCCGCCCTTCCAGAAGCGTGTGGGACGAGGCTGCGCTGATGTTCTCAGACATCGTGCCTCTCACCAGCCACTCAGACCGAGAGGACCTGGCGCTTGTTGTAGGTGCCGCAGCTCGGGCACGCGATGTGCTGCAGCTTCGGCTCCTGGCAACGCTCACACGAAACCAGGGTGGGGACCGCAGCCTTCCACTGCGACCGGCGGTGGCGCGTGTTGCTGCGCGACATCTTCCGCTTCGGAACAGCCACGGCTACTTCTCCTGCTTCTCGGCGGCGCTTCGGACGTCCCCGTCAGAGGCTTTGCCGCTCATGTTGTCCTTCTCATCGGTTCCCAGCGAACCGGCGAGTCCCTGCAGTGCCGCCCAACGGATGTCGACGGCGTCATGGTGGTGGTCCGGGTTCTCGTTCAGGTTGGTTCCGCATTCGGAACACAGACCCGCACAGTCCTCCCGGCACACCGGCTGCATCGGCAGTGCGAGCACCACCGCATCACGCAGCAAGGGTTCGAGGTCGAACATGCCGTCCTCGAGGGGGATCATGTCCTCGTCGTCCTCGGCTTCGTCGTCCGCGGCCGCCTTGGAGCGGCCCCGGTCGTCGGAGTCGGGGTACGAGAACATCTCCTGGAAGTCCACGTCGAGCTCGAGCGCGACGGGCTCCAGACACCTTACGCACTCCCCCTCGGCCGATGCACGGGCGGTGCCTGTGACAAGCACCCCTTCCATGACCGACTCAAGACGGAGATCGATGTCCACCGGAGAGCCCTCGGGCACTCCGATGACTCCTTCGACGCCGAGCGCACCGGAGCCACCGGGCGCCTCGACCGAACGCGAGATCCGCTGGAGGGCACCAGGACGCCGCCCCAGCTCGTGCGTGTCGAACACGAGGGGGTTGCGGTGGTCGAGGCGCGTGCTCAGGGCTCTTCCTGCTTTCGGATCGTTCTGCGGCGTAGAGGAGGCTGCCAGACGGGGGCAGCAAGGATCGCGGACATAGCGCGACCGAAGAGCCAGGATACTGGACGCTTCGCTCAGGGCCCAATCCGGGCCCCGTGCCCCTTACTGTCCCTGTTCGTACCGGCGCAGCTGCTCCAGGTCGATCATGCTCGTGTCGAAGAAGCTGGTCTCGTCGAGCGCGGCGGCCTGCGGCTGCTGGTGGGGCTGGGCGTGGACCTGGCCCTGGGGGTCGTACTGCTGCTGCTCGTAGCCGTACTGGCCCTGGTACGCGTAGGGGTCCTGCTGCTGGTAACCGTAGGCGTCCTGCTGCTGGTAGCCGTACCCGGGGTCCTGCTGGGGCTGCTGCGGGTAGCCGTACGGGTCGGGCTGCTGCTGCTGTGCGGGGATCTGCGCGACCGGTGCGGGTTCCGGGGTGGCCAGCTCCGCGAGCCCGGCCAGGTAGTCCGCGTCACTGGTGTGCACCGCGCCGCCGAGGCCGTCCTGTGCGGCCATGTGCTCGCCGAGGGCGTCCGTGGCGATCCGGCCGTGCAGCTTCTGCCGGCCGCGTCCGACCGCTTCCAGGGTCTTGCTGAGGACGGCCTCGAAGGCGCCCAGCTTGGCGTCCACGTACTCGTCGGCCCGCCGGATCAGGGTCTGCGGGTCGGCGCTGTACTCGGGGGCGTCCGCGTCGGCGTAGCCGTCCTGGTCGAGGCCCGGGCCGCGGCCGAGGAGCTTCTCGCGCCCGCGGTCGACGGAGCCGATGGTCTTGTTGAGGACGACCTCGAAGTTGGCGAGCTTGGAGTCGACGTAGTCGTCGGCCTCGGCCCGTACCTCCTCGGCCTCGCGGCGGGCCTCGGAGAGGATCCGGTCGGCCTCCTCCTGCGACTCGCGGGCGACCTGCGTGTCGGAGACGATCGAGCCGCGCTCGGCGTGGGCGGCCTCGATGATCCGCTCGGCCTCCTGGCGGGCCTGCTCGACCATCTGCTCGCGGCCGCCGATCAGCTCCTGGGCCCGGGCGAGCGAGCCGGGCAGGGCCTCCCGCACCTCTTCCAGCAGGGAGAGCAGCTCGGCGCGATTGACCACGCAGGATGCCGACATGGGCATGGAGCGGGCGCCCTGCACGGTCGCGACGATCTCGTCGAGCTTCTTCTGCACGTCCACCTGGTGCTCGCCACTCTCTACAGCTGGATGGAGACGGACGGGACGACTGTAAGGGCAGTCGGCGCCCGTCCGACACCAGGTGACGGAGCGTCAGCGGCGGTGGCCGCGTGTCACTTCCGTGTCCGCTTCCTCGTCTACTTCCGTGCGAGCCGCTCGGTCAGCCGCGGCAGGACCGTCGGCGGGACCAGGTGCGAGACGTCGCCGCCCCAGGCCGCGACCTCCTTGACCAGCGAGGAGGAGAGGAAGCTGTACGTCGGGTTGGTGGGGACGAACAGGGTCTCCACGCCCGAGAGGCCGATGTTCATCTGGGCCATCTGCAGCTCGTAGTCGAAGTCGCTGACCGCGCGCAGGCCCTTGACGATCGCGGGGATGTCGCGCTGCTTGCAGAAGTCGACGAGCAGTCCGTGGAAGGACTCCACCTCGACGTTGCCGAAGTCGGCGGTGACCTCGCGGATCAGTTCGATCCGCTCGTCGACCGTGAAGAGGCCCTTCTTCGACTGATTGATCATCACCGCGACGTGTACGACGTCGTACAGCTTGGAGGCGCGGGCGATGATGTCGAGGTGTCCGTTGGTGATGGGGTCGAATGACCCCGGACAGACGGCGCGGCGCAACTTGGGTCCCTCGCTCTCCGGTCCGGTCATCGTGCGTCTTCGCACGTAGAGGCGGCGCGACCGTACCAAAACGTTCCCTCGCCGTAGCGACGGGACCGCAGGGCCTCGAATCCGGCCGGCCAGCCGAACTCCCCGCCTCGGGTGCTGCGCTCCACGGTGACGAGGGCATCCTCGCTCAGCCAGTCCCCCGAGCGCAGTGTGAGGAGAATCTCGCGAAGATCGGCGTCCGTGACCGCGTACGGCGGGTCGAGGAAGACGAGGTCGTACGGTTCGGCCGGGGCCGGTCCGGTCACGATCTGCTCGGCCTTGCCGGTGCGGAGTTCGGCGCCGGGCAGGCCGATCGAGCGGACGTTGTCCCGGATCGTCTTCGCGGCGCGGGGGTCCGCCTCGACGAGGAGGGCGTGGACGGCGCCGCGGGAGAGCGCCTCGAGGCCGACGGCGCCGGAGCCCGCGTACAGGTCGGCGACCCGGGCGCCTTCCAGGCCGTGGAACGACTCCCAGGTGGAGAAGAGGCCTTCCCGTGCCCGGTCGGAGGTGGGGCGGGTGCCGTTGCCGGGGGGCACGGCCAGGCGCCGTCCGCCGGCGGTACCGGCGATCACGCGGGTCATCGGTGTCCTCGTCCTGCGTCGTCCAATGCGTACGTCCCAGGATATGGCCGCGGGCGGCCGCCCGGCCCCGGCCCTCCTCAGCCCTTCTCAGCGCTTCTCAGCCCTTCTCAGCCCTTGTCGAGGTACTCCTCCCGTTCCTCGCTGAGGAGGGCGTCGAGCGCGGTGCGCAGCCCCGGGTGGGCGGTGAGGTCGGGGTCCGCGAGGACGAGGGCGGTGGCCTCCTCGCGGGCGGCGGCGATGACCTCCTCGTCCTCGATGACGGCGAGCACCCGCAGCGAGGAGCGGACGCCGGACTGGGCCTGGCCGAGGACGTCGCCCTCGCGCCGCTGTTCGAGGTCGATACGGGAGAGCTCGAAGCCGTCGAGGGTGGTGGCGACGGCGTTCAGCCGCTGCCGGGCGGGGCTGGCCTCGGGCATCTCGCTGACGAGGAGGCAGAGGCCCGGGGCGGAGCCTCGGCCGACGCGGCCGCGGAGCTGGTGGAGCTGGGAGACGCCGAAGCGGTCGGCGTCCATGATCACCATGGCGGTGGCGTTCGGCACGTTGACGCCGACCTCGATGACGGTGGTGGCGACGAGGACGTCGAGCTCGCCGGCGGCGAAGCGGCGCATGACGTCGTCCTTGTCGTCGGGGTGCATGCGGCCGTGCAGGACGGCGATCCGCAGGCCCGCGAGAGGGCCGGCGCCGAGCTTCTCGGCGACGTCGAGGACGGCCAGCGGCGGGCGCTTCTCGGCCTCGTCCTCCGGGGAGGCCTTGGCCTTCTTCTTCTGGTCCTCCTCGTCGCCGATCCGGGGGCAGACGACGTACGCCTGGTGTCCGTTCCCGACCTCCTCGCGGACCCGCTCCCAGGCGCGCGCGAGGAAGTGCGGCTTGTCGGCGGCGGGGACGACATGGCTGGCGATCGGCGAGCGGCCGGCGGGCAGCTGGTCGAGGACGGAGGTCTCCAGGTCGCCGAAGACGGTCATGGCGACCGTGCGCGGGATGGGCGTGGCGGTCATGACGAGGAGGTGCGGCGGCTGCTTCCCCTTGCCCCTGAGGGCGTCGCGCTGCTCGACGCCGAAGCGGTGCTGCTCGTCGACGACGACCAGGCCCAGGTCGTGGAACTGGACCTTGTCCTCGATCAGCGCGTGCGTGCCGATGACGATGCCCGCCTCGCCGGTGACCAGGTCGAGCAGGGCCTGGCGGCGGGCGGCGGCGCCCATGGAGCCGGTGAGCAGCACGACCTTGGTGGCCCGGTCCGCGCCGCCGAGCATGCCTCCCTCGGCGAGCTCGCCCATCATCTCGGTGACGGAGCGGTGGTGCTGCTGGGCGAGGACCTCGGTGGGGGCGAGCATGGCGGCCTGGCCGCCGGAGTCGACGACGGCGAGCATGGCGCGCAGGGCCACCATCGTGTTGTGCGTCACGGTGAAGTGATCCGTCACATAGGCGTGGTCGGCATGCGCGACGCTGATGCACTGCACGGCCTTCCGGCCGACGTACTCCACAGCACGGATGCCACGCCGGAAGGTGTTGTATTTGGGCCTCGGACGCATCCGCTCGGCCTTGCGGACGAGCCGGAACGGGGGGTACTCGTCGGGCAGAGCCACGGAGACGTTGAAGGCAGTCTTCTTCGGCAGAACCCGCGCTCGTCCGCCGAGCGAGCGCACGAGCCACGCCACGTCCTCCGCGAGCGAGCGGGAAGCGGAGCAGAGCGACACACTCATGCCGTCCTGGTGCACCGTGCCGTCAGTGTCCAGAAGCCCTTGGAGAACCGCGAGACGGTCCTTGATCGTGGCGTTCTTGAACTGCTCGGGGATGAACTTGTCATGCGATGTGACACCCCACAGCTCCAGGTCTCGCAGCGCCTGGATCACTGGATTCCGGACGCCGCCCGCACGCCGGACGAGCTGGATCGTGTAGTCGCAACGCGAGCCGACCACCGGAGTGAGCCTGAAGTCCGGCTCCACCGACATCGCGACGGCGTCATGGATCTCGGCGTCGGTCGTGGAGAGCCGCAGGTTGTGCCGAAACGAACCGTCGCCCAGGAGCACACCGAGCAGATACGGATCGAGCGGCGGTGTGGACCCGTCTCCGAGGTCGACCGGGGCGGCGGGGGGGATGTACCACTTCGAGGAGCCGTTCGCCTTCAAGAGGTCATGGCGGATCTCCCTTGTGGTCAGCACCTTGGGGGCCTGGCCGCGGTGCCATGCGCCACTCGTTCCCACGATCCACAGATGCTCGTCGTCGCACTCCACGGCGGTTCCGTCCGAGAGAAGGATCCGCCATACCTCGCGCTCCCCCTGTGGAAAGACTCCGTCGACGACTGCAGTCTCTCCTGTGGGCACGATCACCTCGTCCCCCACCCGCATGTCGCCCATCCGTCGGAATCCCGCAGAGGTCAACACGAGGGAATCCAGTGGCTGCGCCTTGCCCGATCCGACCTCTCCCTGGAGGAGGCGGTGCATCGGGTGCTCGGTGGCCAGGTCGTCGAAGATCTCCTTCGAGACCTTCTGCTGGCCCTCGGTGAGGGTGAAGGGCAGCTTGGCGTCGAAGGCGTCGAGGATGCCGTCGGGGGCCGGTTTCCGGGCGACGGCGGCCAGTTGGGTGTCGGCGTGCCGGCGGCGGGCGAGGGCGACCTGGAGGACGAAGGCCTCGTCCCACTTGAGCCGCTCGCGGGCGTCGGCGATGTCCACCTTGGTACGGGGGCGGTGGATCATCCGCAGGGCGTCGGGCAGCTCGCTGAGGCCCCGGCCCTCGCGCAGGGCGGGCGGCAGCGGGTCGACGGCGTCACCGGCGCTGGGCAGGACCGCGTCCACGGCCTTGGCGATCTTCCAGGACTCCAGCTTGGCGGTGGCCGGGTAGATCGGGATGAGGGCGGACGCCCAGGTGTCGACGGCCTCGTCGCTGTCGCCGCGGAGCAACTCGTAGGACGGGTGGGCGAGCTGGAGCCGCCGGTTGAAGAGCGAGACCTTGCCGGCGAACATCGCGCGGGTGCCCGGCAGCAGGTCCTTGTGCGGCTTGTGCACGCCCTTGCCGAAGAAGACCAGCTGCACCCGGCCGCTGCCGTCGGTGATGGTCACTTCGAGGCGCTGGCCGCGGCCCTTGGGACCGTTGAAGGTGTGCACCCGGGCGTCCGCGACCTGCGCGACCACCGTGACGTGCTCGTCGAGCGGCAGGTCAGAGAGCGTGGTGAGCTCCCCCCGCTCGGCGTACCGGCGGGGGTAGTGGTGGAGCAGGTCCCCGACCGTGTGCAGGTCGAGCGCCTCGGCCATGACCTTGGCGGTGGCGGGGCCGAGGGACTTCTTGAGTGGTTCGTCGAGCGCGGGCACGTCTCCCATTGAAGACCACGGGACCGACAGCCGCGCCGAAGCCTGTGGACAACCGCCGGGAACGGCGCCTATTCCACCCCGATGAGCAGCGGCGGGGCCCCCGCGCCCGCGTGGTACGTGGTGGTGTCGACGGCCAGGTAGCCGCGCCGGACGTGCCGTTCCAGGTCGGGGGCGAGCTCGGGCGGGGTGTCGTCGGCGACGACGAGGGTGACGAGTTCACCGCCCGCCGAGAGCATCCGGTCCAGGACGGTGCGGGCGGTCTCGGTGAGGTCCTTGCCGATGACGGCGACGTCGCCCTCGATGAGGCCGAGGATGTCGCCGGCCTGGCAGACGCCGGCGGAGGTGAACGACTGGCGTTCGGCGACGGCGAGTTCGGCGTAGCGGGTGGCTCCGGCGGCGGCGGTCATGGCGACGACGTCCTCGTCGAAGCGCCGGTCGGGTTCGTGGACGGCGAGGGCGGCGATGCCCTGGACGGCGGCCCGGGTCGGGATGAGCGCGACGCGGATGCCTTCGGCCCTGGCGCGTTCCGCGGCGGCGGCCGCGGTCTGGCGCAGGTCGGTGTCGTTGGGCAGGAGGACCACCTCGCGCGCGTGCGCCCGGCGGATCGCCTCGACGAGTTCCTCGCCGGCGGGCGGTTCGCCGGGCCTGCTGCGGACGGTGGTCGCGCCGGCCTCGGCGCAGAGTCCGGCGAGGCCCTCGCCGGGGACGACGGCGACGACCGCGCGCTGGGCGCGTTCCCCGCGTCCGGCGGTCGACGCTCCGGCCGCCGCGTCGGCGGCGAAGTGGGTGATGCGGATGCGGTGGGGCCGGCCGGCCTCGACACCGGCCTCGACGGCGGCGCCCGCGTCGTCGACGTGGACGTGCACGTTCCACAGGCCGTCGCCGCCGACGACGACGAGGGAGTCGCCGAGGGCGTCGAGGCGGGCCCGCAGCCGCTCCACGGCCGCGTCCTCGGCCTCCAGGAGGTAGATCACCTCGTAGGCGGGCCCGGCCTCGCCGTCGCAGGGCCCGTCGTGGGCGGCGGGGACGGCGCGCGGGTCGCCGAGGAGCCGTACCCCTCCCGGGGCGGTGTCGCCGAGGAGCCGTACCCCTCCCGGCGCGGTCGGGAGGTGCTCGTGTCCCCCACCGCCGACGTCCCCCTCGCGGTCCGGCGCCCGGCCCGTCACCGTCTGGAGGAGGGCCCCGAGGACGGTCACCAGGCCCCTTCCGCCGGCGTCCACGACGCCCGCGCGGCCGAGTACGTCCAGTTGGCCGGGGGTGGCCGCCAGGGCCTTCCTGGCCCCGTCGTGGGCCCGTGCGGCCACGTCCGCGAGCGTCCCGCCGCCCGCGCAGCCCTCGGCGGCCGCCGAGGCCACGGTGAGGACGGTGCCCTCCACGGGATGGGCGACGGCCTGCCGCGCGGCGGCGGCGGCCTCGGCGAGGGCGCGGGCGAGGTGATCACCGTCACGTCCCTCGGCGAGGACGGCGGCCATGCCGCGCAGGAGCTGGGCGAGGATGGTGCCGGAGTTGCCCCGGGCGCCGAGCAGGGCGCCGTGGGCCATGGCCCGTACGGTCTCGGCGGTGTCGGGCGAGGAGGCGGCGAAGACGGCTTCGACGGCCTCGTGGGCGGCCTCGGCCGTCAGGTAGAGGTTGGTGCCGGTGTCCCCGTCGGCGACCGGGTAGACGTTGATCGCGTCGATCGCCTCGCGCTCCCGGCCGAGGGCGTCGAGGGCCCCTGCGCACCAGCTCCGGACCGCTTCGGCGTCGAGCTCGACGAGCTCCTCGTCGGGCTGAAGGGCTCGCGACAACGGGGGGTCCTCCTTCGGCGGTGATCACCGCAGGGTAGACCGGGGACCGGCCTCCCCCAAGCTCTCGGCTTCGCTCGAGCAGGGGGGGACCCCCTGTGACCGGGGTCCGGGGCGAGGTCCGCGGAGACCATGGTAGTTTCGTTCCACGGAAGCAGGCGTTGTATGCTGCTTCGGTTGCCCGGTTCAAACCGGGCCGTTCCCCGGCAAGCCACTTCAGACTCCTGATTCCGGTGCGCCGGATTTCACTGTAATTCTGAAGTCTTTGGAGTGACCCGTGGCTGCCAACTGCGACGTCTGCGGCAAGGGGCCGGGCTTCGGCAACAACATTTCGCACTCGCACCGCCGTACGTCCCGTCGCTGGAACCCGAACATCCAGCGCGTGCGTGCCGTGGTCGGTCGGACGCCGAAGCGGCTCAACGTCTGCACCTCGTGCATCAAGGCCGGCAAGGTCTCGCGCTAATCGCGACGTTCTGTCGTAGCGCAGCCCCTGCGGTTGCCTTGAAAGGCCGGTTCACCTCGGTGAACCGGCCTTTTGCCATGCCCGGAAACAGGCCCGGAAACAGGCCCGGGAACGGTCGGCCCACGCCCGGGACCTAGCGCGTCCGCCAGCCGTGGTCGACCGGGCCGATGCCCGATCCCAGGGCGAACCCGGCGGCGATCGCCCCCGTCACGTACTCCTTCGCCTGCCGTACGGCCTCCGGCACCGCCAGGCCCTTGGCGAGCCCGGAGGCGATCGCCGAGGCGAGCGTGCAGCCCGTGCCGTGGGTGTGCCGGTTGTCGTGGCGCGGGGCGCGCAGCCAGTGCTCCTCGGTCCCGTCGGTGAGCAGGTCCACGGCCTCCCGGCCGCTGGGCAGGTGGCCGCCCTTGATCAGGACCCAGCGCGGCCCGTACGAGAGGACCGCCTCGGCGGCCGGCCGCATGTCGCTCTCGTCCTCCACGCGCACGCCGGTGAGCTGCGTCACCTCGTCCAGGTTCGGGGTGGCGACGGTCGCGGCCGGCAGCAGCTTCGTACGGACGGAGTCGAGCGCGCTCTCCGCGAGCAGCGGGTCGCCGTGCTTGGAGACGCCCACCGGGTCGACGACGACGGGCACCCCCGGAGTCCCGGCGAGCAGCTCCGCCACCGTCTCCACGAGCGCGGCCGTGGCGAGCATGCCGGTCTTCACGGCCTGGACGCCGATGTCGTCGACGACCGCCCGGTACTGGGCCCGTACGGCCTCGGCCGGGAGCTCCCAGACGCCCTGGACGCCCCGCGAGTTCTGGGCGGTCACGGCGGTGAGCACGCTCATGCCGTGGACGCCGAGCGCGAGCATCGTCTTCAGGTCGGCCTGGACGCCCGCGCCGCCGCCGGAGTCGGATCCGGCGACGGTCAGCACGAGCGGGGGGTTCACTCCGTCTCCCCGAAGTGGTCCCAGCCGCCCACGCTGTGCCAGGGCGCGCCGTCCACGGTGACCTGGGGCAGCGCCGAGGGGTGGAGGACCTCGCCGATGACCTTCCAGCGGGCGGGGAGCTTCACGTCCGGCGGGAAGGTGGCGACGATCGCGTGGTCCTCTCCCCCGGTGAGCACCCACTGCATGGGGTCGACGCCGACGGCCTGGCCGATGTCGTTCATCTGGGTGGGGATGTCGATGAGGCCGGAGCGCAGGTCGATGCGGACCTTGCTGGCCTCGGCGATGTGCCCGAGGTCGGCGATGAGGCCGTCGCTGACGTCGCACATGGCGGTGGCGCCGAGACCGGCGGCGGCCGGGCCCGCGTGGTACGGCGGCTCGGGCCTGCGGTGGGCCTCGACGAAGGCGCGCGGGGAGCGGAAGCCGCGGGAGAGGACCGCGTATCCGGCGGCGGACCAGCCGAGCCAGCCGGTGTAGGCGACGACGTCGCCGGGCTTGGCGCCGCCTCGGGTCACCGGGTCGTGGTTGCGGAGGTCGCCGAGGGCGGTGATGGAGACCATGATCGTGTCGCCGCGGACGACGTCGCCGCCGACCACCGCGGCGCCCGCGACCTGACATTCGTCGCGCAGGCCGTCCATCAGTTCCGTGGGCCATGTCACAGGGAGTTCCGCGGGGACGACGAGGCCGAGGAGGAGCGCGGTGGGGACCGCGCCCATGGCGGCGATGTCGGCGAGGTTCTGTGCGGCGGCCTTGCGGCCGACGTCGTACGCCGTCGACCAGTCGCGCCGGAAGTGACGTCCTTCGAGGAGGATGTCCGTGCTGGCCACCACGCGCCGGTCGGGGGCGGAGACGACCGCGGCGTCGTCGCCGGGCCCGATCCGTACCGCCGGGGTGGAGGTGAGCCGGGACGTGAGCTCCCTGATGAGCCCGAACTCGCCCAGCTCTCCGACTGTGCCCTTCACCGCGTCTCACCTCGTGTCTTCGTGCCGGCCGGCGGGCGGGGGCGCGTCGTCGCGCGCCGCGGGTCGCGGGCCGTCACCGTGCTGGGTACCGTCAAGTAGACCGTCAACTTCTGTCCTGCGTACGCCACACCCCGAGCGCCTCCGGACGCGCGGGTCTCCCCGTGGCCCGCGGCGACGCGGTACCGTGGCGTCCCTTTCTCCCACAAGATCCTCGTGGTCGCCCTGGAGGTTCCGTGGTTCAGGCGTACATCCTCATCCAGACCGAGGTGGGCAAGGCGTCGACCGTCGCCGACACCATCTCCAAGATCCCGGGGGTCATCCAGGCCGAAGACGTGACCGGTCCTTACGACGTGATCGTGCGCGCGCAGGCGGACACCGTCGACGAGCTGGGCCGCATGGTGGTCGCCAAGGTCCAGCAAGTGGACGGCATCACGCGCACCCTCACCTGCCCGGTCGTTCATCTGTAGCCCCCGTCTACGCTTGGCCGGTGACGTCTTCCCACCGGCCCTTCGGCCTGCCCGCCGCCGTCGCGGCCGCCGTCCTGCTGTCGGCCGCCGCCGGCTGTTCCTCGCCGGACGCCGTGGCGTCCGTCGTGGTCCCGAGCCCGCCGGCGGAGGAGGCGCCCTTCTGCCAGGCCCTGGCGAAGGAGCTGCCCGATTCCGTGGCGGGACTTGAGCGGAGTGACCCGGAGCCCGGCTCCGAGTTGACCGCCGGCTGGGGTGACGGTGCGATCGTACTGCGCTGCGGGGTCCCCCGGCCCGAAAAGATGAGCGATCCCAGGGCGCAGGCCGTCGAGGCCAACGGCGTGAACTGGATGCTGGAGCGCCCGGAGGGCGGCGGCCCCCGTTTCACCACGACGTACCGGAAGACGTACGTCGAGGTGACGCTGGACGAGCGGTACGCGCACGACGTCACGCCGCTCGCCGATCTCGCCGCCCCGGTCCGGACGGCCGTGGGGGGGGGGGGCGGCGGGGGGCGCGGGGCGGCGGGGGGGGGGGGGGTGTGGGGGGGCCCCGGCAGC
>NZ_JBSHDU010000006.1:92859-97112 GCF_053616475.1 Streptomyces sp. NPDC055815
GCGTACCGCCGCCCCTCCGCCCCCACCAGCGCCCGTTCCGCCCCCCCACCCCACGCCCCCCGCCCCGCGGAGGGGCCCCCCACCCCCCGCGGCCCCCCCACCCCCACGCGCCCCCCCCGCCCCCGCCCCGCCCCCCCCGGGCCCGCCGGCGCGGCGGGGGCGCGCCCCGGCCCCTCTGAGAGGCGCGGCGGCACGGCTGCGTTCCGGTTTAGCGCAGGCCCGTCGAGCGGGTCAGCGCGGCCTGGATGAGCCGGTCGACGAGCTCGGGGTAGCTCACGCCGCTCTCCTGCCACATGCGCGGGTACATGGAGATGGGCGTGAAGCCCGGCATGGTGTTGATCTCGTTGATGACGAACTCGCCGTCCTCGGTGAGGAAGAAGTCGGCGCGGACCAGGCCCTCGCAGGAGACGGCCTCGTAGGCGGCGACGGCGAGGCGCTGGACCTCGGCGGTGGCCTCGTCCCCGATGGGGGCGGGCACGATGCCGGAGGCCGAGTCGATGTACTTGGCCTCGAAGTCGTAGAAGTCGTGGTCGGTGACCGGCGGGATCTCGGCGGGGACGCTGGCGCGCGGGCCGTCCTCGAACTCCAGGACGCCGCACTCGATCTCGCGGCCGCGCAGCAGCGACTCGACGAGGATCTTGGGGTCGTGGCGGCGGGCCTCCTCGATGGCCTCGTCCAGGCCGGAGAGATCGTCGACCTTGGTGATGCCCATGGAGGAGCCGCCACGGGCCGGCTTCACGAAGAGCGGCCAGCCGTGGTCGGCGGCGAACTCGACGATCTTCTTGCGGGCGGCGGCGGGGTTCTGCTCCCACTCGCGCGGCCGGATGACCTCGTACGGGCCGACGGGGAGGCCGAAGGAGACGAAGACCCGCTTCATGTACTCCTTGTCCTGGCCGACGGCGGAGGCGAGGACGCCCGCGCCGACGTAGGGGACGCCGGAGAGCTCCAGGAGGCCCTGGAGGGTGCCGTCCTCGCCGTAGGGGCCGTGGAGCATCGGGAAGACCACGTCGACCTCGCCGAGGGCCGTGGGCACCTGCCCGGGCTCGGTGAGGACGACCTCACGGCTGGACGGGTCGACGGGGAGGACGACGCCGCCCTGCTCGGACTCGGCCAGTTCCGCGACGTTGGGCAGCTGCCGGCCGGAGATGGCCATCCGCTCGGGGGCGTCGGCGGTGAGCGCCCAGCGCCCGTCCGTCGTGATGCCGATGGGCAGCACGTCGTACTTGTCCCGGTCGATGGCGCTCAGGACGGCGCCCGCCGTGACGACGGAGATGGCGTGCTCGGAGCTGCGTCCGCCGAAGACGACGGCCACGCGCGGCTTGCGGGGGCTCTGGGTGTTCTCGCTCATATCGCGATGAGCGTACCTTGCGGCGTCCGAACTCCTGAGCGCCCCGCTCGTGCCTGACGCGTTCGGCTCAGCGGCGCTCGGGCTTGGCCGAGCGGGACATCAGCTCCTTGAGGGCGACGACCGGAGGCTTGCCGTCGTGGACGATCGACACGACGGTCTC
The DNA here is from genome assembly GCF_053616475.1 of Streptomyces sp. NPDC055815. Classification (NCBI taxonomy): domain Bacteria; kingdom Bacillati; phylum Actinomycetota; class Actinomycetes; order Kitasatosporales; family Streptomycetaceae; genus Streptomyces; species Streptomyces sp. NPDC055815. The sequence continues at coordinate 94,368 of NZ_JBSHDU010000006.1, forward strand.
GGTGATCGGCATGTCGACGCCGTGGCGGCGGGCCAGATCGAGCACGGACTCGCAGGACTTGACGCCCTCGGCGGTCTGCTTGGTGGCCGCGATGGTCTCCTGGAGGGTCATCCCGCGGCCGAGGTTGGTGCCGAAGGTGTTGTTCCGGGAGAGCGGCGAGGAGCAGGTGGCGACGAGGTCGCCGAGGCCCGCGAGGCCGGAGAAGGTGAGCGGGTCGGCGCCCATGGCGAGGCCGAGGCGGGTGGTCTCGGCCAGGCCGCGGGTGATGAGCGTGGCCTTGGAGTTGTCGCCGAGGCCCATGCCGTTGGCGATGCCGACGGCGAGGCCGATGACGTTCTTCACGGCGCCGCCGAGCTCGCAGCCCACCACGTCGGTGTTGGTGTACGGGCGGAAGTACGGGGTCATGCAGGCGGCCTGGAGCCGCTGGGCGACCGTCTCGTCGACGCAGGCGGCGACGGCGGCGGCGGGCTGCCGGGCGGCGATCTCCTTGGCCAGGTTGGGGCCGGTGAGGACGGCGACGCGGTCGGCGGGGACGTCGGCGACCTCGGTGATGACCTCGCTCATCCGCTTGGCGGTGCCGAGTTCGACGCCCTTCATGAGGGAGACGAGGACGGTGTCCCGGGCGAGCAGCGGCTTCCAGGCGGCGAGGTTGCCGCGCAGGGTCTGCGAGGGGATGACGAGGACGGTGAAGTCGGCGTCCGCGGCGGCCTCGGCCGGGTCGGCGGTGGCCGTGATGCCCTTCGGGAGTTCCACTCCGGGCAGGTAGTCGGGGTTGGTGCCGGTGCTGTTGATCGCCTCGGCGAGTTCGGCGCGGCGGCCCCAGAGGCTCACCTCGCAGCCCGCGTCGGCGAGCACCATGGCGAAGGCGGTGCCCCAGGATCCGTTGCCGAAGACTGCTGCCTTGGTCACTTGGTGCCCTCCCCGGCGGCCTTGCGCCGCTGCTCCAGGCGGGCCTTGCGGTGGTCGTACGGTTCGGCGGGCGCCTTCTCGCCGCGGACCTCCTCCAGGAGGGCGGTGATGGCGGCCATGATGACCTCGGTGGCCTCGCGGAGGACCTCGGGCGAGGGCTCGAGGCCGTCGAAGCGGGAGAGGTCGACGGGCGGTCCGGCCTGCACGATCAGCGTCTTGCGGGGGAACAGCCGGAACTTCTTCTCCTTGGCGTACGGCGGCATCGCGAGGTTGGCGCCCCACTGGGCCACCGGAATGACGGGGACCTTGGTGAGCAGCGCGACGCGGGCGGCGCCGGTCTTGCCGGCCATGGGCCACATCTCGGGGTCGCGGGTGAGGGTGCCCTCGGGGTAGAAGGCGACGCACTCGCCGCGCTCGATGGCGTCGACGGCGGCCCGGAAGGCGTCCAGCGCGTTGGTCGTCTCGCGGTAGACGGGGATCTGGCCCGTGTTGCGGAGCATGGTGGCGACGAAGCCGCCCTTGAAGAGGCCGGCCTTGGCGAGGAACCGCGGGACGCGACCGGTGTTGTACTGGTAGTGCGCGTAGGACAGCGGGTCCAGGTAGGAGTTGTGGTTGACGGCGGTGATGAATCCGCCGTCGGCCGGAATGTGCTCCATACCGCGCCAGTCCCGCTTGAACAGAACCACCAGGGGGGGTTTGGCGATGACCGCCGCGAGGCGGTACCAGAAGCCGATTCTGCGGCGGGGCACTCGGACACCTTTCTCCGGGACTGGCTGGCAGGGGGTCAAGTGTCGCCCCATGCTCCTGGTCTGTCGAGTGACACCGTACGCCCCGGGGACTCCGGCGGACCGCGTGGGCGGGACAGAATGGGCCCCGATGAAGCCGCTGCACCCGACGCACACCGACGCCGACGACGGCTGGTCCCTGGTCGTACCCCTGAAGCCCCTTGCCCTGGCGAAGAGCAGGCTCGCCGCCGCGGCGGGAGCGCGGCTGCGCCCCCGGCTCGCGCTGGCGTTCGCCGAGGACACGGTGGGGGCGGTGCTGAACTGCGCGCGCGTACGGGATGTGGCGGTCGTCACGGACGATCCCACGGCCGGCGCCACCCTCGCGGCCCTGGGGGCGCGGATCGTGCCGGACTCCCCCGCGGCCGGGCTCAACGCGGCGCTCGCGCACGGGGCCCGTGCGGTACGGGCGGGGCGGCCGCACGCGCGCGTGGCGGCGCTGAACGCGGACCTTCCGGCGCTGCGGCCCGCGGAGCTGGCGCGGGTCCTGGACGCGGCCGGCAATTTTCCGCGGGCATTTCTCGCGGATGCCGCCGAAATAGGTACGACATTCCTCTCGGCGGCTCCGGGGGTGGAATTGGAACCGGCATTCGGGGGCGCGTCGAGGCTGCGGCATTTGTCTTCGGGCGCGGTGGAAATCCGGCTCGCGGGGGTGGATTCCGTACGCCGGGACGTGGACACCGGGGAGGATCTGGCGGCGGCCCTGGCGCTGGGGCTCGGTCCGCGGACGGCCGCCCAGTGGCTGACGGCGGCCGGATAGGCTGCGGTCCATGCAGGCGACCGCGTTCACGTACGACCCCGAGACCCACAGCGGCAGTGTGCTGCTCGACGACGGCACCCCCGTGGACTTCGGGGCGGAGGCCTTCGAGGCGGGCGGGCTCCGGCTGCTGCGGCCGGGGCAGCGGGTGCGGATCGAGGCCGAGCCCGGCACCTCGGGCGCCGGGCTCCGGATCACGCTGGTGACGCTGCAGACGTTCTGAGCGGCGCGACCCCCTGAGACGCGCCGCGGGGGCGGGGGCCCGGGGGGGGTGCCCGGCCCGCGGGGGGGGGGAGC
>NZ_JBSHDU010000006.1:97122-116319 GCF_053616475.1 Streptomyces sp. NPDC055815
CGGCGTGGCCGTGGAGGCGGGCGGCGCCGTGTACGGCCCCGACGGTGTGGGCCCCTGTTCTCACGCGGGCTCCTTGGTGGCGGGGGGGGCGGGGGCTGGGGGGGCGCTCCGGGGCCGCGCCCGCCCCGGGGGGCGGGGGGCCCCGCACCCGGGTGGGCCCGCTCCAGATGTTCGGCGGGCCGCCCCCCCCTCCCCCGCCCCCCGGGCCGGGCTCCCCGAGGGGAAGCCCGGCCCGGCGGGTCGGTACCGCGCGTCCTACTTCTTGGCGGCGGTCTTCTTGGCGGCGGTGGTCTTGCGCGCCGTCGTCTTCTTGGCGGGCGCCTTCTTCGCCGTGGCCTTCTTGGCCGGAGCGGTCTTCTTGGCGACCGTCTTCTTGGCCGCGGCGGCCGTGGTGGTCTTCTTGGCGGCGGCGGTGGTCTTCTTCGCCGCTGCCGTGGTGGCCTTCTTCGCGGGGGTCGCCTTCTTGGCGGCCGCGGTGGTCTTCTTCGCCGGCGTCACCTTCTTGGCGGCGGCCGTGGTGGCCTTCTTCGCCGGGGTCGCCTTCTTCGCGGCGGCCTTCTTGGCGGTGGTGGCCTTCTTGGCGGCGGCCTTCTTCACGGTCGCGGAGGCGCCACCGGTGAGGCTGCCCTTGGGGGCCTTCTTGACGGAGACCTCGCCGCCCTTGGGGAGCTTCTTCGAGCCGCTGACCAGGTCCTTGAAGCCCTGACCTGCACGGAAGCGCGGGACGGAGGTCTTCTTGACCCGGACCCGCTCACCCGTCTGCGGGTTGCGGGCGTAGCGGGCCGGCCGGTCGACCTTCTCGAACGAGCCGAAACCCGTGACCGAGACCCGGTCGCCGGCCACCACGGCACGCACGATGGCGTCGAGCACGTGGTCGACGGCTTCGGCGGCCTGCTGACGACCGCCCATCTTGTCGGCAATCGCTTCTACGAGCTGCGCCTTGTTCACGTCTTCCCCTTCGGAGACATTGCCAGAACGAAAGTGTTCAAGCTTTTTCGCACGTTAGGCATGTATATACCGCAAATCAAACACGAAACGGTCTAATCACCCTAGTGCCGCAACGCGGAAGTCCCGTTGCGGAGTTCCTGGTGTCAGTCGTCCTCTGGGAATCGGCCCTCATCGAGGTCCTTCATCAACCGGTCGAGACGCGTTGCCGCGTCCTTGAGATCGTGCTTCGCCGCTGCCGTGACGACCAGCAGCTTCCGGGACAGCGCCATCCTTACGCCCTCCGGGACTTGCAGTGAGCGCACCCTTGTGTGCGCTTCCTTCAATCGGGCGGCGACTGCCTCGTAGAGCTCGAGTTGGCTGTCGCGTTCCATGCACCGATTGTGCCATCTAGGGCGAGTTGTCGCCCGACAGGGTCTCAACAAGCGACTGCGCCCCCCACCGGGCGGTGGGGGGCGCAGTCGTGGAAAAGCGCTGCTCAGACCGTAATTGTACGGGGCTTGAAGGCCGGTCGAGCCGCCTCGTAGGCCGCGATGTCGGCTTCGTTCTGAAGGGTGAGGCTGATGTCGTCCAGACCGTTCAGCAGACGCCAGCGGGCGTTCTCGTCGAGCTCGAAGTCGGCGTCGATCCCGGCGGCCAGGACCTTGCGGGCCTCCAGGTCGACGGTGATCTCGGCGGTCGGGTCGGCCTCGGTCAGCTCCCAGAGCGCGTCCACCGTCTCCTGCGGGAGGACCACGGTCAGCAGGCCGTTCTTCAGCGAGTTGCCGCGGAAGATGTCGGCGAAGCGGGAGGAGATGACGGCCTGGAAGCCGTAGTTCTGGAGCGCCCAGACGGCGTGCTCGCGGGAGGAGCCGGTGCCGAAGTCGGGGCCGGCGACCAGGACCGTGGCGCCCTGCCGCTCCGGGCGGTTGAGGACGAACTCGGAGTCCTTGCGCCAGGCCTCGAAGAGGCCGTCCTCGAAGCCGTCGCGGGTGACCTTCTTCAGCCAGTGCGCCGGGATGATCTGGTCGGTGTCGACGTTGCTGCGGCGCAGCGGGACGGCCCGGCCGGTGTGCGTGGTGAAAGCTTCCATGGTTCCTCAGACCCCCGCGGTGGTGGCGACGTCGGACAGATCGGCCGGGGAGGCCAGGTGGCCCAGGACGGCGGTGGCGGCGGCGACCTGGGGGGAGACCAGGTGCGTCCGGCCGCCCTTGCCCTGCCGGCCCTCGAAGTTGCGGTTGGAGGTGGACGCGGAGCGCTCACCGGGGGCCAGTTGGTCGGGGTTCATGCCCAGGCACATCGAGCAGCCCGCGTGCCGCCATTCGGCCCCGGCCTCCTTGAAGACCTTGTCCAGGCCCTCTTCGACGGCCTGCAGGGCGACCCGGACCGAGCCGGGGACGATCAGCATGCGGACGCCGTCGGCGACCTTGCGGCCTTCCAGGAGGGCGGCGGCGTTGCGCAGGTCCTCGATGCGGCCGTTGGTGCAGGAGCCTACGAAGACGGTGTCGACCTTGATGTCGCGCAGCGGCTGTCCGGCGGTCAACCCCATGTACTCCAGGGCCTTTTCGGCGGCCAGGCGCTCCGAAGCGTCTTCGTACGAAGCCGGGTCGGGGACGTTCGCCGAAAGCGGCGCGCCCTGGCCGGGGTTGGTGCCCCAGGTGACGAACGGCGCCAGCGAGGCGGCGTCGATGACGACCTCGGCGTCGAAGACGGCGTCCTCGTCGGACTTCAGGGTCTTCCAGTACGCGACGGCGGCGTCCCAGTCCTCGCCCTCGGGGGCGTGGGCGCGGCCCTTCAGGTAGGCGAAGGTGGTCTCGTCGGGGGCGATCATGCCCGCGCGGGCGCCGGCCTCGATCGACATGTTGCAGATGGTCATCCGGGCCTCCATCGAGAGCTTCTCGATGGCGGAGCCGCGGTACTCCAGGATGTAGCCCTGGCCGCCGCCGGTGCCGATCTTCGCGATGATCGCCAGGATCAGGTCCTTGGCGGTGACGTCCTCGGGCAGCTCGCCGTCGACCGTGATGGCCATGGTCTTCGGGCGGGCCAGCGGCAGCGTCTGGGTGGCGAGCACGTGCTCGACCTGGCTGGTGCCGATGCCGAACGCCAGCGCGCCGAAGGCGCCGTGCGTGGAGGTGTGCGAGTCGCCGCAGACCACGGTGGTGCCGGGCTGGGTCAGGCCCAGCTGGGGGCCCACGACGTGGACGACGCCCTGCTCGACGTCGCCCAGCGGGTGCAGCCGGACGCCGAACTCGGCACAGTTCTTGCGGAGGGTCTCCAGCTGTGCGCGGGAGACCGGGTCCGCGATCGGCTTGTCGATGTCGAGGGTCGGGGTGTTGTGGTCCTCGGTGGCGATGGTGAGGTCGAGGCGCCGCACCTGTCGGCCGTTCTGCCGGAGGCCGTCGAAGGCCTGCGGGCTGGTGACCTCGTGCAGCAGGTGCAGATCGATGAAGAGGAGGTCGGGCTCGCCCTCGGCGCGCCGGACGACGTGGTCGTCCCAGACCTTCTCCGCGAGTGTCCTACCCATCGCTTTCCCTCCGGCCGACGTCTACGCCGGCACAACTAGAGACCCGTTTCGCGGGCCGTTGTGCGGCCGCATCTCCAGGGTCACAGGTTCCGAGAAAAATTGAACTTGCGTTTCACAGAGTGAGACGCGAATATCGTTGCATGGACAACTCTAGCGGCGTAGGCGTTCTCGACAAGGCAGCCCTTGTCCTGAGCGCCCTGGAGTCCGGTCCGGCCACCCTCGCAGGACTGGTCGCGGCGACGGGACTCGCACGACCCACGGCCCACCGACTGGCCGTGGCACTGGAACACCACCGGATGGTGGCCCGCGACATGCAGGGCCGGTTCATCCTCGGACCGCGCCTGGCGGAGCTCGCCGCCGCGGCCGGCGAGGACCGCCTGCTCGCGACCGCGGGCCCGGTTCTGACGCATCTGCGCGATGTCACCGGCGAGAGCGCCCAGCTCTACCGGCGCCAGGGCGACATGCGCATCTGCGTGGCGGCGGCCGAGCGGCTCTCGGGCCTGCGGGACACGGTCCCGGTCGGCTCGACGCTGACCATGAAGGCCGGCTCGTCGGCGCAGATCCTGATGGCCTGGGAGGAGCCCGAGCGGCTGCACCGCGGCCTCCAGGGCGCCCGCTTCACCGCGACGGCCCTGTCGGGCGTACGGCGCCGTGGCTGGGCCCAGTCGATCGGTGAGCGGGAGCCGGGCGTCGCGTCCGTCTCCGCGCCCGTACGCGGCCCCTCGAACCGCGTGGTGGCCGCCGTGTCGGTCTCGGGTCCGATCGAGCGTCTGACGCGCCACCCGGGCCGTATGCACGCCCAGGCGGTCATCGACGCCGCCGCCCGTCTCTCCGAGGCGCTCCGCCGCAACGGCTGAGCTTCTCCGTTCCTCCTGTTCGTACCGGCCCACCGCTCCAACGCCGCAGCGGTGGGCCGGAGTTGTGTTCCCGTACAGTCGGTGGACGCGCACAGCGAAGAAGCCCTCCCCCGAAGGGAAGGGCTTCTTCGTCTGGTACCCCCGACCGGATTCGAACCGGCGCTACCGCCTTGAGAGGGCGGCGTGCTAGGCCGCTACACAACGGGGGCGTTGGATCACACAGGCGTTACCGCCGCGGATCCGAGCTGGTCTACCAGGACTCGAACCTAGACTAACTGAACCAGAATCAGTCGTGCTGCCAATTACACCATAGACCAATACGTGGTTAGACCAGCGTCGTACCCCCGACCGGATTCGAACCGGCGCTACCGCCTTGAGAGGGCGGCGTGCTAGGCCGCTACACAACGGGGGCCCTAGCGATCCTGCATCAGTTTCACCGGGAGCTACCCAAGTGACCCTGCGGGAAGGATCTGTACCCCCGACCGGATTCGAACCGGCGCTACCGCCTTGAGAGGGCGGCGTGCTAGGCCGCTACACAACGGGGGCTTCGTGGATGCCAATCCACAAGTGCAGATGAGCTCTGCGAGCTGGCCTACCTGGACTCGAACCAAGACTAACTGAACCAGAATCAGTCGTGCTGCCAATTACACCATAGGCCACCGGAACGTGATCACTTCGAGAAGGGATCTTGCTCGGCTTGCGCTTCCGGGGCTTTCCGGCCTTTCGGCCCGTTCCCCTCGGCGCAGAAAGAACATTACCCGAAGGTGGACGGTGCTCCAAAACGCGTATCCGCACGCAGCACGGCGGGCAGCTGGCGGAGGTCGGTGATCCGGATCAGCTCGGGCCTTCCGCCGGTCCCCGCGCGGTCCAGCCAGATGCCCCGGAGGCCCGCCTCCACGGCGCCCCGGGCGTCGATGTCCGGGTGGTCCCCGACGTACGCCACCTGGTGGGGGCGCAGGTCCAGGGCGGTGCAGGCGGCGTGGAAGGCCTCGGGGGCGGGCTTGGCCACGCCGAGTTCGGCGGCGCACAGGACGGCCTCGAAGCGGTCCCGTACGCCCAGCGCGCGGAGCTTGTGGTCCTGGTTGTGGATGCTGGAGTTCGACAGGATCCCGTGACGGTAGTCACGGGCCAGCAGGTCGAGGACGGGCACGGTGTCGGGGAAGAGCTCCCAGGCGGCCTCGTAGTGGACCACGTACCGGTCGAACCAGTCGTCGGCCTCGACGGCGGTGAGCTCCGGTCGGCCGAGGAAGTCCCGCACCCGGTCGCGCCGCTGGTCCCGGAAGTCCCCGCCCTCGGCCTCGTACCGGCGCCAGTGCAGCTCCGTGAGCTCCTTCCAGCGCCGCAGGGCCTCCTCGACGGAGCCGTACGCCCCGAGCAGCCCCTCGGCCGCGAGATGCGCCCGCATCCCGGTCCGGTCCGCGCTCGCGTAGTCGAAGAGCGTGTCGTCGATGTCCCAGAGCACCGCGCGGATGGCCATGGAGACGACGGTACCCCCGTCCCGGGTGCGGGACGGGGGTACCGGTGCGTACGGCTGTCGCCTAGGCGGCGAGCTTCGCCAGGGTCGCGTCGATGCGGGCCAGGGTCTTCTCCTTGCCCAGGATCTCCAGGGACTCGAAGAGCGGCAGGCCGACCGTGCGGCCGGTGACGGCGACGCGGACCGGGGCCTGCGCCTTGCCGAGCTTGAGGCCGTGGGCCTCGCCGGCGGCCAGGACGGCGTTCTTGAGCGACTCGGGGTCGTTCCAGTCGGCGTCCACCAGCTTCTCGCGGGCGGTGGTCAGGAGGGCCGCGGGCTCGCCCTTCATGGCCTTGTCCCACGAGGGCTGGTCGAAGACCGGCTCGGACAGGAAGAGGAAGTCCACGTTCGCCGTGATGTCCGAGAGGACGGTCAGGCGGGTCTGGGCGTGCGGCGCGATGGCCTCCCAGGCGGCCCGGTCGAAGTCCTCCGGGGCCCAGTTGGCGTGCGGGGCCCGGAGCCAGGGCTCGCAGGCCTCGGCGAAGGCCTTCACGTCCAGCATCCGGATGTGGTCGGCGTTGATCGACTCGGCCTTCTTGAGGTCGAAGCGCGCCGGGTTGGCGTTGACGTCGGCGATGTCGAACTTCTCCACCATCTCGGGGATGGTGAAGAGGTCCTGGTCGGCCGAGAAGGACCAGCCGAGGAGCGACAGGTAGTTCAGCAGGCCCTCGGGGAGGAAGCCGCGCTCCCGGTAGAGGTTGAGGGAGGCCTGCGGGTCGCGCTTGGAGAGCTTCTTGTTGCCCTCGCCCATCACGTACGGCAGGTGGCCGAAGGAGGGGATCTCCTTGGCGACGCCGAGCTCGATGAGCGCCTTGTAGAGCGCGATCTGCCGCGGGGTGGAGGAGAGCAGGTCCTCGCCGCGCAGGACGTGGGTGATCTCCATGAGGGCGTCGTCGACCGGGTTGACCAGGGTGTACAGCGGGGCGCCGTTGGCCCGGAGGATGCCGTAGTCCGGCACGTTGTCCGGGGTGAAGGTGAGCTCGCCGCGGACCAGGTCGGTGAAGGTGATCGGCTCGTCGGGCATCTTGAAGCGGACGATCGACTCGCGGCCCTCGGCGCGGTAGCGCTCGATGCGCTCGGCGCTCAGGTTGCGGCAGGTGCCGTCGTAACCGGAGGGCTTGCCGGCCAGGCGGGCGGCGTCGCGGCGGGCTTCCAGCTCCACGGCGGTGCAGAAGCAGTGGTACGCGTAGCCGCCGGCGAGCAGCTTGTCGGCGACGTCCTTGTAGATGTCCATCCGCTGCGACTGGCGGTACGGCGCGTGGGGGCCGCCGATCTCGGGGCCCTCGTCCCAGTCGAGGCCGAGCCACTTCAGGGAGTCGAGCAGCTGGTTGTACGACTCCTCGGAGTCGCGAGCGGCGTCGGTGTCCTCGATGCGGAAGACCATGGTGCCCTGGTTGTGCCGGGCGAAGGCCCAGTTGAAGAGGGCGGTGCGGACCAGACCCACGTGGGGGTTGCCGGTCGGCGAGGGACAGAAACGGACGCGGATGTTCGCGTTAGCCACGCTTGATCACCTTATTGGTGAGAGTGCCGATGCCTTCGATGGTGACGGCGACCTCGTCGCCGACGTTGAGGGGGCCGACCCCGGCGGGGGTGCCGGTGAGGATGACGTCGCCGGGGAGCAGCGTCATGGCCTCGGTGATGTGGACGACCAGGTCCTCGATGGAGCGGATCATGTCGCTCGTCCGACCCAGCTGGCGTTGTTCGCCGTTGACCGTGGCCTGGATGGTCAGGTCGCTCGGGTCGAGGTCGGTCTCCACCCAGGGACCCAGGGGGCAGGAGGTGTCGAAGCCCTTGGCGCGGGCCCACTGCTTCTCGCGCTGCTGGGCGTCGCGGGCGGTGACGTCATTGGCGCAGGTGTAGCCGAAGATGACGTCCTTCACGCGCTCGCGGGGCACCTCGCGGCACATGCGGCCGATGACCACGGCCAGTTCGGCCTCGTGGTGCAGCTCGTTGGAGAAGGAGGGGTACTCGATGGCGTCGCCGGAGCCGATCACCGAGGTGGTGGGCTTGAAGAAGGCGACGGGGACGTCGGGGACCTCGTTGCCGAGTTCGGCGGCGTGCTCGGCGTAGTTGCGGCCGATGGCCACGACCTTGTTGGGGAGCACGGGCGGCAGGAGCCGTACCTTGCTGAGCGGGACCTTGGTGCCGCTGAGCTCGAAGTCGGTGTACGGGATGCCCTTGATGATGTCGAGGACGAGGCCGCCGGACGCGGCGGACTCGGCGGGGTCCTCGCCCTCGACGGCGCCGAAGGCCACATTGCCGTCGATGGAGAATCTGGCGATGCGCACGAGTGCTGTCGCCCCTCACTTGGTACTGGCTGGAGTCTGACGCTCCAGGCTAACGCGGCGAGGGGCGGCCGCCCGGCGATATCACCGGGGGTGATGACGGAGGCGCCGCGGGCCGGGGCCCGGCCGGGTCAGCGGGACGCGGTGGCGTACGGCTGCGGCTGGTACGGCGCCGGGGCCTGCATCAGGATCGTGCGGCGCGGGTTGGCCGTGTTGCCCGGGAGCTCGACCGAGTACTCCGGCTGGGCGCCCCGGCCGAGGTCTGCGGCGTCCGAGAGGTGGACGAGGGTGGAACGGCGGGGGTTGGCCGTCTTGCGGAGCGTCGTCGTCTTCATCGCGGTGATCAGACCTTGTTCCGGGAGGGGCGCCCGTACGGGCGCGAAGGGGTGTAAAGCGTCAGGCTAAACATGCGATTCCCTTCGAATGCATGGCTGAGACATCGATTCGGGTGTGAGTTTGCTCACCACTTGCCTCATATTCCGGGCATTACGGACGGTCGCCGGTCACCACGGAAAGGGACATTCCGCCATTGAATGAGTCATTCCGCTCCTGATCATGGCGACTGGGACACACAGGGACGCCCGCCCATTGGGCTGGAAAAGTCCGAATCCTCCGTGATCATCTTCTACATGGGGTGACGTGTCGTGCACACGTTGTCATACCCCTCCCGCCACGAAACGCGGCCCTTGTTGGAGATCCGGCACTGTGCTGGAATTCCACGCACCGCCGCGGGTTTCAAGCCGGCGCGCAGGAGGCGCAACGCAGCGTCGGCCTAGTGGCGGGGAAGGGGGAACTGCGCCGGTCACCGACGACCACCTGGGGCGCTCCACGCGCCCCGATCGACGCCGACACCGTCCTCTCCGTTCACCCGGAAGGACGCCTGGTCCAGAGGTTGCGACGCTAGTGCAGGGACGTTTCAAGAGGGATGGCTCGGGGTCTCCCCAGGCCCGCCAGGGCCGAGCGGATGCTCCGGCGGAGCAGGAACCGCGTGCCGGGACCGACCGCGGTCCCTCGGCCTCGCACACCCCGAACCAGGGTCAGGGACCTTCCGGCGAGGGCGGTGACGGCGGCAGGCGCGGAAGCTCCTCGGCCAAGTCCGCCAAGTCCGCCGAGCCGGCCGCCGCGCCCGCCAAGGCCCGCGCCGAGAACGAGGTGGGGCCGCGAATAGCCCTGCGCAACTGGCGCATCTCCACGCGTCTGGTCGCACTCCTCACCCTCCCCGTGGTCGCCGCGACCACCCTGGGCGGCATCCGCATCAGCGACTCGCTCCAGGACATGGAGCAGCTCGACCACATGCAGCTGCTCACCAAGCTGACCCGAGAGGCGACGGACCTCGCGCAGGCCCTGCAGGCCGAGCGCGACCTGTCCGCCGGCCCGCTGGCCAACGGCCGCCCGGTCAGCGACTACCCGGTCGCCAACCAGCGCCGCCGGACGGACCGCGAGTACAAGGCCTTCCTCGACGCGACCGAGGACATCCCGGTCGCCGAGGGCGACGAGGCGCTGCTCAGCATCCGCCAGAACGTCAGCCAGATCGCCTCGCAGCTGGCCGAGCTCCACTCGATCCGCGGCACCGCCTACTCGAAGAGCGCGTCGAACTCGGTGACGGTCGAGGCGTACAGCCGCCTCATCCGCTCGCTCCTCAGCCTGTCCCAGGACATGGCGCAGGCGACCAGCAACCCCGAGATGATCAAGCGGACCCGCGCGCTCGCCGCGTTCTCGTCCGCCAAGGAGTACGCCTCCATCCAGCAGGCGATCATCGCGGCCGCCCTGCCGCCGAGCGACCAGAAGCGCGGCCAGCTGGCGCAGGGTGACCGTCTCTACGGCGAGGCCGCCCTCAACAGTGAGGGCGTCGAGCTCAAGTCCTTCCAGTCGATCTACGAGTCGGCCGGCGGTGACGCCGCCGAGCGGACCGAGTCGCTGAACAGCGGCGACCCCTCGATCAACGCCGCCAACAAGTACGCCGAGCGCGTGCTGAACTCGGACAACGCCCTGCAGGCGGGCACCAACCCGCGTGGCTATCTGAACTTCACCGACGAGTACAGCACCAAGATCGCCGCCATGAACCGCATCGAGCGAGGTCTGCTCGGTGACATGGAGACCATGGCGCGTGAGCTGAAGCAGGAGTCGCAGCGCGACGCCATCATCAACGGTGCGCTGATCCTCCTCGTCCTCGGTGTCTCGCTCATCGGCGCCTTCGTCGTGGCCCGGTCCATGATCCGCTCGCTGCGCAGGCTCCAGGACACCGCGACCAAGGTCGCCCAGGACCGTCTGCCCGAGCTCGTCAAGCAGCTCTCCGAGTCCGACCCGCAGGACGTCGACACCTCCGTCGAGTCCGTCGGTGTGCACTCCCGGGACGAGATCGGCCAGGTGGCCGCGGCCTTCGACGACGTGCACCGCGAGGCGGTCCGCCTCGCCGCCGAGCAGGCCCTCCTCCGGGGCAACGTCAACGCGATGTTCACCAACCTCTCGCGGCGTTCCCAGGGCCTCATCCAGCGTCAGCTCTCGCTCATCTCCGAGCTGGAGTCCCGCGAGGCCGACCCGGACCAGCTCTCCTCGCTGTTCAAGCTCGACCACCTCGCGACGCGTATGCGCCGTAACGGTGAGAACCTCCTCGTCCTCGCCGGTGAAGAGCCCGGCCGCCGCTGGACCCGTCCGGTCCCGCTGGTCGACGTCCTCCGTGCCGCCGCCTCCGAGGTGGAGCAGTACGAGCGCATCGAACTGGCCGCGGTCCCGGCGACCGAGGTCGCCGGCCGCGTCGTCAACGACCTCGTGCACCTCCTCGCCGAGCTGCTCGAGAACGCCACCTCGTTCTCCTCCCCGCAGACCAAGGTCCGGGTCACCGGTCACGCGCTGCCCGACGGCCGTGTGCTCGTCGAGATCCACGACACCGGCATCGGCCTCTCCCCCGAGGACCTCGCCGCGATCAACGAGCGGCTCGCCTCGCCGCCCACCGTGGACGTCTCGGTCTCCCGCCGCATGGGTCTGTTCGTGGTCGGCCGCCTGTCCCTGCGACACGGCATCCGGATCCAGCTGCGCCCGTCCGACTCGGGCGGCACCACCGCGCTCGTCATGCTCCCCGTCGACGTCGCCCAGGGCGGCAAGAAGCCCATGCCCAAGCCGGGCGCGGGCGGCCAGGGCGCGATGCCGCAGGGTGCCTCCGCCCCCGGCGGCCGTCTCCCCGGCGGTCCCGGCGCGGCCGGCGGTCCCGGCGCCCCGGGTCTCCCCGGCGGGCGTCCGGGCCAGGGCGGTGCCCCGTCCTCGGCGGCCGGCCGTCTCGGCGCCGGTGCCGCGCGCGGTCAGGTCGGTGCGAGCGGTCCCCGGGCCGCGCTGCCCGCCCGTGACGGTGCCCCGCTCGCCGGCGGCCCGCAGGGCGCGCCGCAGTCCCGCACCCCGCAGCCGCAGAACGCCCAGCTGGACCAGACCGGCCGGATGCCGCAGGTCCCCCAGGCCCCGCAGGCTCCCCAGTCGCCCGACGCGCTGCGTCCGGGCCCCGGCGGGGGCGGCCTCATCGGCGGCGCCGCGAGCGCCATCCCGTCCCGTACGGACGTGTGGGGCAACCAGTCCGGACCGGCCGCCCCGCAGCAGCCGCAGCAGGGCAACCAGCAGGGCGGGTACGACTTCCCGCGCGCCGAGCTGCCCGGCGGGAACCCCCAGCCGCAGCGCCCGCAGGCCGCGAGCTGGGGCAACGACCCGCAGCAGCAGCCGGTCCGGCGCCCGCAGCAGGAGATGTCCCCGCTGGACGCCCCGCGCGGCCACGAGGAGCCTGAGTCGGCGGGCCTGTTCGGCGGGCCGGCGGCTCCGCAGGGTCCCGGTTCCACGGGCCAGTTCCCGCGCCCGGACTTCGGCGCCCCGCTGGGGGCACCTCCCGGGCCGCAGGGCCCAGGGGGACAGCCGCAGGCCCAGCAGCAGGCTCCGCAGCCCCAGGCGTACCAGCAGGACCCGTCCTCGACGGCGCAGTTCCCGCGCCCCGACTTCGGTGCCCCGCAGGGTCCCGGCTCCACCGGCCAGTTCCCGCGCCCGGACTTCGGCGCCCCGCAGCAGCCGCAGGCCCCCCAGCAGCCCCAGGGGTACCAGGGCGGCCCGCAGCAGCAGCAGTTCGGCCGGCAGCCCTTCGTACCGCAGGCGCAGCAGCAGGCCCCGCAGGCCCAGCCCCCGGCGCCGCGTCAGCGGACCGGCGAGGACTTCGGTGCCCCGCGTCCGGCCGAGCCGGGCCGTCCGCAGCAGCCGCAGCTCCAGCAGCCGCGCCGTCCGGAGGCCCTGCCGCCGGCCGGTGGCGCGGGTGATGCCCGTACCCCGCTGTACGACAACCTGGAGACCAACTGGTACCCGCAGGAGCAGGCGCGGCAGCCCGCTCCGCAGCAGGTGGACCTGACGCAGACGATGCCGACACCGGTCGTGTCGCAGCCGTCCGCTCCGGCGCAGCGTCCGGCCGGTGACCCGGCCGCCGACGGCCGCCAGAACGGCGGGGCCGCCTGGCGGACCTCGCCCAACGACGAGCTGGTGCGCCAGGCGGAGCGGGTGCGCAAGCCCGCGGCCGGCGGCGTCACCACCTCCGGTCTTCCGCGCCGTGTGCCGAAGGCCAACCTCGTACCCGGGACCGCACAGGAGCAGGCCCACACGGCCGGCCCCCAGGTCTCGCGTGCACCCGACGACGTCCGCGGCCGGCTCACGAATCTGCGCCGCGGCATCCAGCAGGGCCGCCAGGCCGGCAACTCGACCACGGGTAGCCACCACCTCGGTCCGAACCATCAGCAGGAGCGTTAGTTGAACGCGATGAGCCAGGCGGCGCAGAATCTGAACTGGTTGATCACCAACTTCGTGGACAACACCCCCGGGGTGTCCCACACGGTGGTGGTCTCCGCCGACGGACTCCTGCTGGCCATGTCCGAAGGATTCCCCCGCGACCGCGCCGACCAGCTGGCGGCGGTCGCATCCGGACTGACCTCGCTGACCGCGGGCGCGTCCCGGATCTTCGAGGGCGGTCCCGTGGCACAGACCGTGGTGGAGATGGAGCGCGGCTTCCTCTTCCTCATGCAGGTCTCCGACGGCTCCTCGCTGGCCGTGCTCGCGCACCCCGAGTGCGACATCGGCCTCGTGGGCTACGAGATGGCGCTGCTGGTCGACCGGGCCGGCAGCGTGCTCACCCCGGATCTCCGTGCGGAGCTCCAGGGCAGCCTGCTCCACTAGGTCACCTACGGCGGACGGACCCCACATCCGTCCGCACCCGACCGACCGCAGGGCGGTACGCCCCTCCGTACCGTTCTGGGCACTGTTCATCGTCCGGCCGCCCCACCCGGCCCCCCACCGGCCCCATCAGACGGCAGAAGTCTTGCTGTCACGCCCGGAGGATTCATGACCCCGCCCCCCGCCTCTCACGATCCGTACGGCGCCTCAGTCGACGAGTACGGACACGAGGGCGACCAGCCGCTGGTGCGTCCGTACGCGATGACCGGCGGCCGGACCCGGCCGCGCTACCAGCTCGCCATCGAGGCGCTGGTCAGCACCACGGCCGACCCGGCACACCTCGCCACGCTCCTGCCGGAGCACCAGCGGATCTGCCACCTCTGCCGCGAGGTCAAGTCGGTGGCCGAGGTGTCGGCCCTCCTGTCGATGCCGCTCGGTGTCGCCCGGATCCTCGTGGCCGACCTGGCGGAGGCCGGCATGGTGGCGATCCACCAGCCGGGCAACGGAGAGACCGGCGGCACGCCGGACGTGACACTGCTCGAAAGGGTGCTCAGTGGACTTCGCAAGCTCTAGCGGCGGCGCGGCCAGATCGACCACCAGCGCGAAGATCGTGGTGGCGGGCGGCTTCGGCGTGGGCAAGACCACGTTCGTCGGCGCCGTCTCGGAGATCAACCCGCTGCGTACCGAAGCCGTCATGACCTCCGCGTCGGCCGGCATCGACGATCTGACGCACACCGGTGGCAAGACGACGACGACTGTCGCCATGGACTTCGGCCGCATCACCCTCGACCAGGACCTCATCCTGTACCTCTTCGGTACGCCGGGTCAGGACCGCTTCTGGTTCATGTGGGACGACCTGGTCCGCGGCGCCATCGGCGCCGTCGTCCTCGTCGACACCCGCCGCCTCGCCGACTGCTTCCCCGCGGTCGACTACTTCGAGAACTCGGGGCTGCCGTTCGTCATCGCCCTCAACGGCTTCGACGGCAACCAGCCGTACCAGCCGGAGGAGGTCCGCGAGGCGCTCCAGATCGGACCCGACACCCCGATCATCACCACCGACGCCCGCCACCGCGCGGACGCCAAGAGCGCCCTCATCACGCTCGTCGAGCACGCCCTCATGGCGCGGCTCAAGTAGAGGACGGGACAGGGCGGTTGTCATATGCCGCTGCCAGGGGCGGTCTGTGTCCTTCGACACGGCCGCCCGCGCGTTCATAACATTTCGACAGAGAATTGGGGCGCCCCGGACACCCGACGCATCCGATCGGTGTCACTGCGCTCACCTGAGCCCCGCCATTTGGCGGGGCTCGCTCTTTATGCCCGTTTTATGTGAGGCCTGGACCACTGAAAGGGCCCGCTTCCCACTGTTTGGAACGGACCCCCTTCACGTGCTGCAATTCATGAACTCCCGAGTAGTACGGCCCTGAACGAAACACCGGCACAACGTAGGTGCCGACGCCGAGAGGTTGTTGGTCGAGTGAGGCGAAGCAAGGAAAGCTCCGCGGAGCAGGAGACGCGGGGCAACTTCACGCCGCCGTCCCGGACGGCGGTGTCGCCCGCGGACGTGCCCGTGACGCCGCCCCCCACCGAGGCGCCCAAGGGAAGCTCCAGCAAGCTGTCGCCCCGCAACTGGCGGGTGCCCACCCGCCTGAACGCGATCCTCTGCATACCCGTGCTCGTCGGCCTGGTCATGGGCAGCTTCCAGGTCAAGGCCGCTATCGACACCTGGCAGGAGGCGCAGGACGCCGAGAAGACGGCGCTCATCGTGCGCGCCGCCTCGGAGTACAGCACCGCCCTGCTCAACGAGCGTGACCTCACCGCCGGCCCGCTGCTCGTCGCGAAGACCCCCGAGGACCGCAAGGTCGACGAGGTCACGCGGGCGTACGCCGCGACCGACGCCGCCAAGGCGAGGTTCGACGAGGCCGTCAAGAGCATGCCCTCGGGCCAGGGCCTGGAGCGCCGTCTGCGGCTGTTCCAGGACGAGGAGCCCAAGCTGGAGCAGCTGCGCAAGGCCGCGTACACCCGCTCCCTCGACCCGGTGAACACCCAGCTCGGCTACACCGGCGTGCAGCACTACCTCACCGAGTTCTCCAACGAGCTCGGGCTGGGCACCGGCAACGTCACCAGCTACGGCCGCAGCGTCTACGCGATCCAGCTCTCGAAGGGCGCGGAGTCCCTCCAGCGCTCCATCGGCACCCAGCTCCTGCTCCGCCCCAGCGCGAAGGACGAGGTCTTCGCCCAGCAGTCCGTGGCGTTCAACTCGTACAACTACCTGGAGCAGATCGCCCTCGGCGAGTTCAGCTCCGGCGGTCTGCCCGAGGACGTCGCGCTGCTCAAGAAGGCCATGGCCGCCAAGGCCGCCGACGGCGAGAAGAAGATGGCCGCGGCCGGCGTCGAGCTCCCCAAGGGCAAGGACGGCTCCGTCTACTCCGGTGTGGCCTCCCGGATCGGCACTGCCAAGGGCGCCGCGGGCATCGCGGCCCTGAAGGCCGACAAGATCACGCCCGAGACCTGGATGGCCGTCGCCACCGCCAAGTTCGACGGCTACAGCGAGGTCGAGAAGGCCCTCGTCGACAAGGCCGTGACCGAGGCCGCCCGGATCTCCGACGAGGCCAAGACCGACGCCTGGGTCAACGGCGGCATCGTCGTCGTCGCCCTGCTCGCCGCCTTCATCCTGGCCGGGATGATGGCCCGCCAGATGAGCCGCTCGATGCGCCAGCTGCGCACCGCCGCCTTCGGCATCGCCGAGCAGCGCCTGCCGATGCTCGTCGACCAGCTCTCCCGTACGGAGCCGGGCCGGGTCGACACCCGCGTCCAGCCCATCCCGATCGACTCGCAGGACGAGATCGGCGAGGTCGCGCGCGCCTTCGACCAGGTCCACCGCGAGGCCGTCCGGCTCGCCGCCGAGCAGGCCATGCTCCGCGGCAACGTCAACGCGATCTTCACGAACCTCTCGCGCCGCAACCAGTCGCTGATCGAGGGCCAGCTGACCCTCATCACCGACCTGGAGAACAACGAGGCCGACCCGGACCAGCTGGAGAACCTCTTCCGCCTGGACCACCTGGCCACCCGTATGCGCCGCAACGGCGAGAACCTCCTCGTCCTCGCCGGCGAGGAGCCGGGCCGCCGCTGGGACCAGCCGGTCCCGCTGGTCGACGTCATGCGCGCCGCCTCCTCCGAGGTGGAGCAGTACGAGCGCATCGAGCTCGCGGGCGTGCCGGAGGCCGAGATCCACGGCCAGGCCGTGACCGACCTCGTGCACCTGCTCGCCGAGCTCCTGGAGAACGCCACCACGTTCTCCTCCCCGCAGACCAAGGTCCGCGTCACCGCGACCCGTCTCCCCGACGGCCGCGTCATGGTCGAGATCCACGACAAGGGCATCGGCCTCACCGCCGAGGACTTCGCGGACATCAACCACAAGCTGGCGAACCCGCCGACCGTCGACGCCGCCGTCTCGCAGCGCATGGGCCTCTTCGTGGTCGGCCGGCTCGCCGACCGGCACGGCATCCGGGTCCAGCTCCGCCCCTCGGGCGAGCAGGCCGGGACGACCTCGCTCGTCATGCTGCCGGACGCGATCACGCACGGCGGCGGCGGCGAGCAGCCGCTCCAGGACGACTTCACCGTCTCGCAGATCATTCCGCAGCAGCAGCAGCAGCCGAACGCCTTCGAGGCCGCCCCGCAGCAGCCGATGCTCACCGCGGCCGACCTCGGCTTCGACGACTCGCGCTACGAGCAGCCCGCCGAGGACGACCGTCAGCTCGACCCGGTCAACCGCTCGCTGCAGCGCGAGGAGCGCCGTGCGGCCCTGGAGGCCCAGGCGCAGGGCGGCGAGCGTCCGCTCTTCCGCGACGAGGTGGAGCCGGCGGAGCAGTACGGCCAGGCCCAGGAGTACGACCAGGGTCAGGAGTACGGGCAGCAGCAGGCCCAGGAGTACCCGGCGGAGCAGTACCCGGCGCAGGAGTACGCGCAGGCCCAGCAGCCGCAGGAGTACGGCCAGGAGTACGCGGCCGACTACCCGCAGCAGGACGCCTACGGCTACCCGCAGCAGGGCTACGAGGCCTACCCGCAGCAGGGCTATGCGGAAGCTTCGTACGAGACCCCGGGAACCGAACACCAGCAGTACGGCAATGCGTTCGAACCCCAGCCCCACCAGGCAGAGTGGCCGGATCAGAACGCTTACCAGGGCGGCTACGGACAGGATTTCGGAGCGGAATCGGAATCTGCTCCGAGCGCTCCCGAACAGGCCCCCGACCGCGTAGGCTTCGACCGTCCGGGTCCGACCGCGAGTCCCGCCCCGGACGCCGGACACGCACTGACCGACGCCGGTCTGCCGCGCCGCGGCAGCGTCGGCCAGCAGACGCAGCAGGTGCCGTCGCAGGCGCCGCAGCAGCCGAAGCCCGCGCAGCCGGCGCAGCAGCAGAACGCAGCCGACGGCTCCGACGAATGGCGCTCGACCAACGACGAGCGCTGGCAGCGGGCCGGCAAGCTCAAGGACCCCAAGGCGGGCGGGGTCACCTCGTCCGGTCTTCCCCGGCGGGTCCCGAAGGCCAACCTGGTCGAGGGCACGGCTGAGCAGACCCCGCAGGGCGGCCCCCAGGTCTCCCGCGCGCCCGAGGACGTACGGGGCAGGTTGAGCAACCTGCGCCGGGGCGTCCAGCAGGGACGCAACGCGGGAACGGACACGAACGGATCGGGCCTCGGCCCGGGCAGTACCTACAACCAGGAGCGTTAGTGTGAGCATGAGCCAGGCGGCGCAGAATCTGAACTGGTTGATCACCAACTTCGTGGACAACACCCCCGGGGTGTCGCACACGGTGGTGGTCTCCGCCGACGGACTCCTGCTGGCGATGTCCGAGGGCTTCCCCCGTGACCGCGCCGACCAGCTGGCGGCCGTCGCCTCCGGACTGACCTCGCTGACCGCGGGCGCGTCCCGGATCTTCGAGGGCGGTGCGGTCAACCAGACCGTGGTGGAGATGGAGCGCGGCTTCCTCTTCATCATGTCGATCTCGGACGGCTCCTCGCTGGCCGTCCTCGCCCACCCGGAGGCCGACATCGGTCTCGTGGGCTACGAGATGGCCCTGCTCGTGGATCGCGCGGGTACGGTTCTGACCCCCGACCTCCGGGCGGAACTTCAGGGAAGTCTTCTCAACTAACAGACAGACAGTGCGTTTCGTGCCACCGCACCGTAGGGTGCGGTGGCGCGGGTCCAAGGGACATGGGCCGCGAGGCAGTCGGAGGAGGAGACGTGGGTACACCCCCGGGCGGTAGCCCTTACAACGGTTACGACGCGCACCAGGCGCCGCTGGGCGACACCGCGCAGAACCGGTTCAACTTTCCCTCCGCCCCGAGCAGACAGGGCGTCTCGCAGCCCTACGCGCAGCCTCAGGTCCCGTCGACGGCCGCGGGTTCGCCGGCCGCCTCGCGCGGTCCGTCCGCCGCGGGCGGTTCCGGCGGGCACAACCCGCTGGTGCGCCCGTACGCGATGACCGGCGGCCGGACCCGGCCGCGCTACCAGCTCGCCATCGAGGCGCTGGTCAGTACGACGGCCGATCCCGCCCGGCTGCAGGGGCAGTTGCCCGAGCACCAGCGGATCTGCCGGCTCTGCTTCGAGATCAAGTCGGTCGCGGAGATCTCGGCACTTCTCTCCATTCCCCTCGGCGTCGCCCGAATCCTCGTCGCCGACCTGGCCGAGGCCGGACTTGTCGCCATCCACCAGCCCGGCGGCGACGAGGCCGCCGGCGGTCAGCCAGACGTGACACTGCTCGAAAGGGTGCTCAGTGGACTTCGCAAGCTCTAGCGGCGGCGCGGCCCGTTCAACCACCAGCGCGAAGATCGTGGTGGCGGGCGGCTTCGGCGTGGGCAAGACCACGTTCGTCGGCGCCGTCTCGGAGATCAACCCGCTGCGTACCGACG
>NZ_JBSHDU010000006.1:116417-180687 GCF_053616475.1 Streptomyces sp. NPDC055815
GACCGCTTCTGGTTCATGTGGGACGACCTGGTCCGCGGCGCCATCGGCGCCGTCGTCCTCGTCGACACCCGCCGCCTCGCCGACTGCTTCCCCGCGGTCGACTACTTCGAGAACTCGGGCCTGCCGTTCGTCATCGCCCTCAACGGCTTCGACGGCAACCAGCCCTACCAGCCGGAGGAGGTCCGCGAGGCCCTCCAGATCGGACCCGACACCCCGATCATCACCACCGACGCCCGCCACCGCGCGGACGCCAAGAGTGCGCTCATCACGCTGGTGGAGCACGCCCTCATGGCACGCCTGCGGTAGTCCCTGACGGACGCCCGGTAGAAGGCCCCGCACCTTGATCGGTGCGGGGCCTTCGTGCTGCGGTCCCGGGGGCGGACGCGCCCGCAGAGGCGCCGTTCCGTTGTGCCCACCCTCCCCCAAGCTCTCGGCTTCGCTCGAGCAGGGGGGACCCCCATCGCCCTTGCGGAACGTATGCCCACAACGGCGGAAGCCGAGAGGCCCCGCACCTGTTCGGTGCGGGGCCTCTCAAGTACAGCGGTGGCGTCAGCGCCAGCTGTGCGGCGCGCGGAAGCCGTGCTCGCGCTCCAGGCGGCGCCAGCCGGCCGTCGTGCGGCCGTGCGGGGCGGTCTCGGCGGGCTGGGAGGCCGCGCGGGCGAGCAGCACCGCCGTGATGGCGGCGAGCTCCTCCGGCTCGGCGGTGCCCTTCTCGACGCGGAGAAGGTTGGCAGGGGTGGTCACGTGGATGACTCCTCTTACTGAGGCGGGTTGCCGTGCTTGCGGGACGGCAGGTCGGCGTGCTTGGTGCGGAGCATCGCGAGGGACCTGATGAGCACCTGGCGGGTGTCGGCGGGGTCGATGACGTCGTCGACCAGGCCGCGCTCCGCCGCGTAGTACGGGTGCATCAGCTCGGCCTTGTACTCCTTGACCATGCGGGCCCGCATGGCCTCGGGGTCCTCGGCCTCCGCGATCTGCTTGCGGAAGATGACGTTGGCGGCGCCTTCGGCGCCCATGACCGCGATTTCGTTGGTGGGCCAGGCGTACGTCAGGTCGGCGCCGATGGACTGGGAGTCCATCACGATGTAGGCGCCGCCGTAGGCCTTGCG
Source organism: Streptomyces sp. NPDC055815 (assembly GCF_053616475.1). Lineage (NCBI taxonomy): Bacteria > Bacillati > Actinomycetota > Actinomycetes > Kitasatosporales > Streptomycetaceae > Streptomyces > Streptomyces sp. NPDC055815. Next base: position 117,527 of record NZ_JBSHDU010000006.1, read on the forward strand.
CAGGATCAGGGAGATCCGGGGCACGGTCGCGTTGCAGTACGCGTACAGCAGCTTCGCGCCGTGCCTGATGATTCCACCGTGCTCCTGGTCGACGCCGGGCAGGAAGCCGGGTACGTCCAGAAGGGTGATGATCGGGATGTTGAAGGCGTCGCACATCTGGACGAAGCGCGCGGCCTTCTCGCTCGCCTCGATGTCGAGGACGCCGGCCAGCGACTGGGGCTGGTTGGCGACGATGCCGACGACCTGGCCGTCGAGCCGGGCCAGGGCGCAGATGATGTTCCGGGCCCAGCGCTCGTGGATCTCCAGGTAGTCGCCGTCGTCGACGAGCTCCTCGATGACCTTGTGCATGTCGTACGGGCGGTTGCCGTCGGCGGGCACGAGGTCGAGGAGGACGTCGGAGCGGCGGTCGGCCGGGTCCTCGGAGGCGACGGTCGGCGGGTTCTCGCGGTTGTTCTGCGGGAGCATCGACAGGAGGTAGCGGACCTCCGCGATGCAGGTCTCCTCGTCGTCGTACGCGAAGTGCGCCACGCCCGACGTCTCGGCGTGGACGTCGGCGCCGCCGAGGCCGTTCTGGGTGATCTCCTCGCCGGTGACCGCCTTGACGACGTCCGGGCCAGTGATGAACATCTGCGAGGTCTCGCGGACCATGAACACGAAGTCCGTGAGCGCCGGGCTGTACGCGGCGCCGCCGGCGCACGGGCCGAGCATCACCGAGATCTGCGGGATGACACCCGAGGCCCTGGTGTTGCGCTGGAAGATGCCGCCGTAGCCGGCGAGCGCGGAGACGCCCTCCTGGATGCGGGCGCCGGCGCCGTCGTTCAGGGAGACCAGCGGGGCACCGGCCGCGATGGCCATGTCCATGATCTTGTGGATCTTGGTGGCGTGGGCCTCGCCCAGGGCGCCGCCGAAGATCCGGAAGTCGTGCGCGTAGACGAAGACCGTGCGGCCCTCGACCGTGCCCCAGCCGGTGATGACACCGTCGGTGTACGGCTTCTTGGCCTCCAGGCCGAAGCCCTGCGCGCGGTGCCGGCGCAGCTGCTCGACCTCGCTGAAGGAACCAGGGTCGAGCAGCAGCTCGATGCGCTCACGCGCCGTCAGCTTGCCCTTCGCGTGCTGGGCCTCGGTAGCGCGGTCACTCGGGCCACGGAGCGCCTGCTCGCGCAGGACGTGCAGCTCGGCCACTCGGCCACGGGCGTCAGCGGGCTCGCTCGGGATCTGGTCCACAACGGTCATGTTCCGACCCTACGAAGTCACGCAAGAAAACCCCGCCGTCGACTCCGTACAGTCTCGCGTGTCGAATCCTGGTGGGGCTGGACAGAACCCTCGCCCGTCCAGCCCGAGTCAACAGCCAGGCACCCCCTGTGTTTGTGGGGTTCCGACATAGACCTAGAGCAGAACCTCGCAACCATGGGTCGTCCCCCCGGTACCCGGGGTGATCCGCAGCCGCAGCGCGGGGCCGGTGGCGAGGACCTCCACCGAGGGGTCGTGGGCGATCACCCGGCGGACCGGGCGGTTCCACTCCAGCTCCAGCGGCTGCCCCGTGCGGAGCGGCTCGGAGACCCTCAGGCCGAGGATCGAGCGGCGGCGCCGGACGAGGACGCTCGCGGGCGCGCCGACGGTGAGGGGTCCCACCGTACCGGCCTGCCAGAAGTTCGCCGCGGTCAGTCCGAGGGACGGGACGGCGATCGCCTGCCGCTCGGCGGTGTTGTCGAGAACGTGCAGCCAGCCGGGGTCGGCGGCGCGGGCGGCGAGCGTGCGCGGGGAGGCGCCCGGCATCAGGAGGTAGGCGTACGAGGCGGCGACCGGGTCCGTGCCGTGGTCCAGCCAGAGGGTCTGGTAGCGGCGGGTGCGGCGCTCGGTGGAACTGGTGGTGTTGATGTCGCTCCACGCGCCGGTGCGGTCCTCGCGGAGGGTGTGGAGGTTCCCGGCCCCCTGCGGGAAGACCCAGCCACCGTGGCCCTCCAGATGGGCCCAGCCCTCGCCGGTCGTGAAGGCCTGGCCGCCGTTCTCCCCGAGCATCCTGTTGTCGACCACCGTCTCGACCGGCACCCCGTCCTTCGCGGTGATCCCGGCGCCCAGGCAGACGACCGTGTCCGCCGCGCAGAACCAGGACTTGCGGGCCTCCAGGGTGGAGCCGAGGCCCTTGAGGTGCTGGCCGACGGCCGCGTACTCGCCGTCGGTGGCCCCGCCGACCCAGCGGACGGCCGGCTTGGGCGCGCCCCACTCGCCGCCCGCCCGGTCCGCGAGGCGCTTGGTGGAGACGGTGGTGCCGGGGAGGCGGTACGGGTCGACCGTGGGCCAGAACCAGTCGGTGTACTGGTCGCCGAGGTCCGGGGTCCACCAGGAGAGCATCCCGGCGCCGGTGTGCCAGCCGCGCGGGTTCTCGCCGTTGCCGCACTCGTAGTACGTGATCCGGTTCGAGGCCATGGAAAGGGTGGCGGCCCAGCCGGGGCGGCGGTGGACGGCCCGGTCCATGGCGGCGAAGAGCCGGTGGCCGGTCGGTTCGGGGGCGGCGGGGACGGGGGACGCGGCCACGGCGTGCAGCCGGGCGAGGTCGGCGACGCCGAACTGGCGGGCGGCCAGGATCGGGGAGACGGTGTCGCGTTCGATCCACCCCTTCACGCGCGCGTGCCACCGGTCCCGCTCGGCGGCCGAGGCGCCGCCCGCGAGGAGGGCGATGGCCGCGATGACGCCCTGGCCGTGGAAGTGGTCGGAGCGCATGATCCGCCGGTCGTCGTTCTTGAGGTAACCGCGGCTGATGGCACGCCCGTTGACGCTGTCCATCATCAGGCCGTCGTAGATGAAGGGCGCGTAGGCCTTCTCGACGCTGTCGAGGACGATCTGGCGGTTCGGGTCGGTCACGGCCCAGGTGGAGCCGGCGAGGAGGGTGAAGAGCCGGCCGAGGCCGTCGAGCATGACCTGACCGTAGGTGCCGGAGTAGGCGACCCAGGTGTGCTGGACGAAGGAGCCGTCGGCGTAGAGGCCGTCGCCCTGGGTCACGTACGGGAAGACGGGCGAGAGGGCGTCGCGGGCGAGCGCGATCTTGGCGGGGTTCGCGCCGAGGACGCCGCGCAGGGCGACCGAGCGGCAGAGGTCGACGCGGTTGGCGCCGGTGGAGGTGCCGGAGTAGTTCGCGAGGACCGAGTCGGGCACGAAGTGGTCGACGGCGGCGCAGGCGGCGGCGATGCGCTCGGGGCCGAGGCGCGGGTGGAGCGCGGCGACGATGTCCATGAGGAGGCGCGGTGCGCCGATCTGCCATTCCCACCAGTTGCCGTAGCGCGGGGCGCCCGCCCGGTAGACCGTGGCGGAGAGGTGGTCGAGGCCGCGCAGCACGTCGGCGAGCAGGCTCTCGTCGCCGGTGAGGCCGGTACCGGGCTGGAGGTACGCCTGGGTCATGGTCCACAGGCGGCTGTAGCTCTGGGAGATGCCGGCCGGCGGGTCGAAGGGGGCGTCGGGCCAGAGCGAGGTGGCGGTGGCGGCCATGCTCGCGCGGAAGGAACGCGCGAGCGTGCCCGTCTCGGCGAGCTTTCCGGCGTAGGGCTCGGCCCCGGCGTCGAAGCCGGAGCCGAGCTGGAGGTCGAGCCAGCGGAGCCGCAGGGTCTCGAACTCGTCGGCCGAGGCGGCCGCGTGGGCCTGGGGGGCCAGTGCGAGGGTGGCCGCGGCGGCGGCCGTCGTGCTCAGGAAGGTGCGGCGGGACCAGAGGGACAGGGACACGGGAGCCTCCCGGGGGGAAGTGGTGGAGACCGGTCGGCGCCCGGTGTAACACCCTGTTTCCGACGCAATCAATGAGCACGGCAAGCGCTTGCTATGAACCCTCAGGGCCCGCAGTGGAACCTGGCACTCCCCCAGTCCGCGTGGTCGTTGCCGTTCCCGTCGCCGCCGTCGCCGACCACCAGGTCGATGTAGGAGGCGCCGGTGACGTCGGCGGTGAGCGACCAGGCCGGGTCCGCCGCCTTGAGGACCGGGGACTTCGCCTTCTCCGCGCCGTCCGCGAGGACGCTGAACTGGACGCTGCCACGGGTGGTCTGGACGTCGTCCACGCCGACCTCGGCGGTGAGCGAGGTGCACCGGCCGCCGAGGTAGTAGCGGACCTTGGCCGGAGCGTGGGTGCCGAGGCCCTTGGCGTAGGTCACTCCCCCGATCCGCAGCGGGGAGCCGTCGCCCGTGCCGGTCTCGCCGTTGGAGAGGTCCCGCTCGACCGGTCCCCAGCCGTTGGCGGCCGAGGTCCAGTCGAGGTCGCTCGCCCAGCTGTCGGCGGTGGGCGGCGGGGGCAGGGTGCGGACGGTGGTGGCGGCGGTCAGCTTCCGGGGCGCGCCGCCCAGGCCGTACGCGACGGAGGCGCCCAGCCGGTACGGCTGGTAGGCCGCGTCTACCGGAGGTGTCACCTGCCAGGTGGCGGTGGCCTCCCCGCCCGGGGCGACCGTGCCGAGGGCGAGGGGCGCGGCGGGTTCGGCGGTCCAGCCCTCCGGGAGGGTCAGGACGGCCTGGGCGCCGGTGACGTCGGCTGCCTCGTCGTTGGAGAAGGTGGCCGTGACCTGGTTCGGGCGGCCGGGCTCCAGGGTCTCGGGCGCGGTGACGGTGAGCGTGCCGCAGGCGGCGCGCTCGGCGGCCGGGCCGAGGTCGGTGACGGTGAAGCCGTCGAGGACGAAGTCGGCGCCTTCCGGGGCGTCCTCGCGCTTGCGCAGGCCGGTCCAGGTGTCGCCGCAGCCCGCGGTGACGGTCTCGGTGAAGTGCCCGGTGGTCCTCTGCTGCCCGAGGGGGGTGCGGCGGGTCTCGACGGCCGGCCCGTTGCCGTTCGTGCGGTCGTAGCCGGTGACCCACTCGTACGCGCCCGCGTGGCTGGACTGGTAGTCGTACTCCACGCGGTAGTCGTGGCCGTCCTTCATCGGGACGGTCCAGGGCGCGGTCCGGTAGACGAGTCCGCTGTTCTCGTCGTGCGACTTGAGGCTCTCGGCGCCGCCGATCACGTCGTCGATCAGCTTTCCGTTCCAGCCGGCCTGGGTGTACGGGGCGTGCAGCTGGGCGATGTGGGTGCGGGGGTCGGTGGTGCCGCCGGAGTCGCCCTTGAGGAAGGGGCCCCAGCCCTGGTCGACGGCCTCGAAGTCCTCGTACGCGAGCGTGCCCGCCTTCGTCGCCGGGTCGTTCGCGACGATCCGCACGTCGTCGATCCGGACGGTCGCCGCGCTGCCGCTCGCGGCCTCGATCCGCAGCGGGACGGAGCCGTCGGCGGGTGCGGTGAAGGTGACCTTGGCGCGCTGGAGTCGGGTGCCGTTCCAGTCGGAGGCGGCGACCTGGTTCTCCAGGGAGGAGCGTTCGACGGTGACCGAGGCGCCGCCCGCGGAGAGGGTGGTGGGGCGGGTCTTCCCGGGTTCGACCTCGATCAGGGCGGAGGCGGTGTACCGCTCGCCGGGGGTGAGGCCGGTGATCTGCTGCCGGACCGAGGCGGTGGCGGTGCCGGCGAGCTTCGCGCTGTTGCGGCCCTGGCCGTCGGTGTCACGGGTGACGGTGCCGGCCTTGGTCCAGGCGGCGAGCTTCGCGTCGTTGAAGCCGGGGTCCTTCACCGGGGTGCCCTGGCCCCACTGCGGGGCGGTCTGCGCGGGGGCGCTGTCCGGGTAGAGGACGTAGGGCTGTCCGGCGACCGCGTCGAGGGTGATCCGTCCGCCGGAGGGGCGCACGGTGGCGGTCTTCACGCGCCCGTTGTCGGTGAGCTTGTACACGGTGTACGCGCGCGTGGAGCCGGGGACGGCCCAACTCGTCTTCCCGCCGGCCTTGTTGTAGTGGTAGAGCTTCTTGCCGCCGTCCCAGGGGAGCAGGTAGCTCTCGCCGTCGAGGACCTTGCGGCCGTTCTCGTAGAAGGCGCGGCGGCCGTTCTCGACGGTGCCGCGGACGCCGCCGGTGAAGGTGAGGTCGTCGCCGGTCCAGCGGGTGATCTTCTGCTGCTGGAGGTACTTGGCGGGGAGGTTGCGCTGCCAGATGTTGGCGGAGAAGGCGTTCCAGTCGGTCTCGCCGGTCCAGCCCTCGAAGTCGACGAGGGCGGTCTGGCCGAGGACCGGGTGGTTGTTCCAGACGTCCTTCTCGCCGTTGCGGATGAAGCGGATGATCTTCGAGTTGAGGCCCTTGTTGGTGGCTCCGCCGTAGTCGAGGTCGTTGGCCCAGTGGGACCAGAGGGAGGCCCGCTCGAACTTCTCGGACCACTCGGTGGCGACGTTCCAGCCCTGTGCCCGGACGGCCTGCATGGTCTTGTCGGCGATCCAGCCGTGCGTGTAGTAGACGTCGATGTAGAGCATCGACAGGTTGGGGTCGGTCTCGTCGCGGAGCTGCTGGAAGCGGCGGGCGAGGTCGCCGCTGTTCACGTCCCGGCGCTGGTCGATGTAGTAGCTCTGGTTGAGCCAGTTCCAGCCGGGCTTGGTCTTGTCGACGAGGGTCTCGCTGAAGTTCTTCGCCTCGGGGTACGACTCGGTGGCGTTCACGTGGACGCCGAAGCCCGCGCCCCACTTCCTGCCCTCGCGGAGCAGGGTGTTGAGGTCGGCGAGGCCGCCGGCCCGCTTGTTGTAGTTGCCGCCGTAGTCGGGGTGGGCGGAGTCGTGGCCCTCGGAGCCGTACCCCTTGAGCAGCGCGAACTGGCCGAGTCCGTCGGTGGAGAGCGAGATCCGCTTGACGTCGTCGAGGGTGCGCAGGAAGGGGTGGGTGGCCTGGGAGGCGAAGTTGAACGGGATGTGGGCGACGACCCGGTTCGGGGTCTGCGCGCTGCCGGGGGCCTGGATCCCGATCGTGCGGAAGGCGACGGCGCCGTCCTGCCAGTCGGTGGTGCCGTCGGCGTTGGCGTCGGGGGTGACGACGACCTTCGCCCAGGGCAGGCCGTCGCCGCTCTCGGGCTGCGGGGCGCCGGCGCCGCGGTAGGTCCACTGGCCGGACCAGACGCCGACGCGGGTCTCGGTGCCGCTCCTGCGGGCCTGGTGCCAGAAGCGGGCGCCGTCGCGGGCGGAGGCGCCGGAGGGCTTGTCGTAGCTGGAGTTGGACTCGACGGCGGCGGCGAGCCGGCCGGTGTTGACGATCGCGTAGCTCGCGCCGACCGGGTTCGTCTCGGCGGCGGTGGCGTCGGTGACCTGGGCGAAGACGTCGGCGGTACGGGTGGAGTCCGGGTCGAGCCGGGTGAAGGCGGTCGCGGCGCCGGCGTCCGAGGAGCCGACGGAGACCAGGTCGTGGCCGGGGACGTCGATGGTGCCGACGCGGAAGGCCTCGGTGTCGCGGACGGCGGTCACCTTGAAGGTGGTGGTGCGGCCGTCGACGCTCAGCCGGGCGTCGATCTCGACGCCGGGCAGGTCGGGGAAGGCCAGGGTGTACGCGGCGGAGGTCGCGGTCAGGACGGGGGCGCCCTTGGCCTGGACGGCGTGCGGGGTGCCGTTGAGGACGACCTGCGTGACCGGGGCCGTACTCCCGAGGAGGCGGGCGCCGCTCGCGCGGTCGGTGTACGAGAGGACGCGGGGGAAGTCCTCGGCGACGGCGACGGAGAGCTGCTCGGAGCCGATGAGGGTGTCGGCGGTGGTGGCGGTGGCCGCGGCGGCCGTGGTGCCTTCGGCGAGGGCGGGCCCGGACAGGGCGAACACCGTGGCCGAGGCGGCCGCGAGCGCGCAGGCCGCACGGAGTCTGGGTGAGAGGGGGAGGGACATGCGGACCAGTCAGCCGCGCCGCGGCGGCACCGTCAACGAGATCGCGCCGCGCGGGCCCCTCCAGTCCAAGAACCCCCTTCGGTTAGTCCAAGTGACCACCGAAGGGGGCGCGTTGGGCCGGGTACGGGTCAGCAGCCGCCGCAGTTGTAGTAGGTCACGTCCCAGTGGTTGCCCTCGTCGGCGTAGACGTTGCCCGCGCCGGACTTCCACTGCGGGGCTCCGTCACCGCGCAGCCCGATGTAGGTGAAGGTGTTCTTGATGTAGTTCCCGAGGCACGTGTACTTACTGAAGTCGAGCTTGTAGCCGTTCCAGTGCGAGTAGGTGCCGCTCGCGTGGCCGGTCTCGGTGCCGCCGGTGATGTTGAGGGCGCAGCCGCTGGCGCTCTTGAGGGTCTGGGCGCCCTGGGCGGTGGCGAGGTTGAGCTGCTCGAAGGACGTACAGGTCGAGTTGTAGCGGTCCGAGCAGTTGCCGGACGAGGACCAGGTGATCCCGGACGCGCGGAACATCGAGGTCGCGGTGGCGTGGCTGATCTTGGTGACGGCGTGGGCGTCGGTGGCGGTGGAGAGGGCGCCGAATCCGGGGGCGAAGAGGGCGCCGAGGACGAGGCCGAGTGCGGTGAGGACGGAGCGGAGCTTCACGGGGGTTGCCTCCTGCTGGTGACCGTGACGGGTGGGGACGGCTGTGCAGGTGGTGCTCGTCGCGCAGGGAGATGGTGCCGTAGTTCTACGCGCGTCCGCCAGAGGGCGTCGGTGCCCTGGAGATCTCGCCCGGGTGAACTTCTTCCACAGATGTTGAATGTTGAACGGAATAGGGCTACAGTCGTTCTCGTTGAAGGTTCAACAAACACCGACAAGGAGCACGTCATGGGTCTCTTCGGCCGCAAGAACACCGAGTCCGCCACCACCACCGCCACCCTCCCCGTCGACCCGGCACTGGCCGCCCTGACCGGCGACTACACCATCGACCCGGCCCACAGCAGCATCGGCTTCACCGTCCGCCACGCGATGGTCACCAACGTCCGCGGCACCTTCGCCGAGCACGAGGGCGCGCTGACGCTCGACGGCGCGAACCCGGGCGCCTCCACCGCCTCGATCGACGTCAAGATCGCCTCCATCGACACCGGCATCGGCGACCGTGACGGCCACCTGCGCAGCGGCGACTTCTTCGACGCCGAGCAGTTCCCGCTGATGAGCTTCCGCTCCACGAGCGCCGAGCAGCTGGGCGGCGAGAAGTACCGGATCACCGGCGACCTGACCATCAAGGACGTCACCAAGCCGCTCGCCATCGACCTGGAGTTCAACGGCACCGCCACGGACGTCTACGGCAACGAGCGCGTCGGCTTCGAGGGCTCCGCCGAGATCCTGCGCTCCGCGTGGGGCCTGACCTGGAACGCGGCCCTGGAGACCGGTGGCGTCATGGTCAGCGACAAGGTCAAGCTGAACTTCGACATCTCCGCGATCAAGAACGCCGCCTGATCCCTTCCGGGAACCCGTAAGGCCGCGTCCGGCCCCCGGACACACGAGCGCGCCCGTCCTCCGCAGCTTCGCGGAAGACGGGCGCTCGGCGTTTCCCGGCGTACCGGCGGCGTCAGCCGCGCTTCTCGGAGGCGGTCCGGAAGGCGAGGGCGGTCTTCGCGGCCCCCGCGAGGTCGGACTCTCCCCCGAGCAGCACGCTGCCGAAGGTCTCGGCATCGGTCCACGCGCACAGCAGCGTCCCGGAGGCCGCGAGGGTCCCACAGCTCAGGTTCCCGCCCCAGGGTCCGGCGTCGAAGGCGGTGACGTCCTCCGCCTTGGCTCCGGCGAAGAAGTTCCGCAGCTCCTGGTCGAGCGTGTCCTTCTGCTTCTCGGCGAGGAGCGAGGGGTCCCATTCGACGGCGTTGATGCCGAGCATCAGGTCCGGGGCGCCGTCGCCGTCACGGTCGTAGTACCACTGCTTGCCGCTCGGCTTCTTCTTCCCCTTCAAGGGGTCGTCCCCCGTGAGGATCCGGTACTCGCCCACCCGGGCGGGCCCCTCGACGACCCGGGCCCGGACGGTCTCCCCCGGCTTCGCCGAGGCCAGGGCCGCCTCGGCGGAACCGGCGCCCGACCGCGCGGCCGGGGGCCTGCCCTCGTACGAGAGCGCCTTCGTGACCCCGAGGGCGACGATCAGCGCGACCACGCCGAGGACGATCGTCCGCCGGCGGCGGGCCCGCGCCCAGGAACCGTCGCTGCCGCCGTCCGTGACGCGCGCGTCGGCCACCGCGGCCTCGGCGAGCGGCAGGGGCGCGGCCGCGGCGCGGGGGCCCGGGGTCTCGTGGCGCCAGGAGCGGGTGAAGCGCCACACCAGGGCTGCGGCCAGGAGGGAGACGAGGAGCGCCCCCATGGCCTGGCCCTGGGCGTAGGCCTCCGAGGAGGGGTCGACGGCAAGGGTGATCATGACGAGGATCGTAGGGGCGCGACGGGCCCGCGGCGATCACGATCTCGCATCAGCCGCCAGCGCGATCGCGCAGGTCAGACGGCCTTCGCCGCCGACCGCCGGGACCGGACGGTCCCCTGCCCGGAACCGTCGGTCCGGCGCCCGACCGCCCTTGTCGGCGGCGGCGTTGTCAGTGCCGACGGATAGCGTCCCCGGCATGGAACTCCGCATCGACAGCGCCGTGTTGACCGACGCCGTGGCCTGGGCCGCGCGCGTCCTGCCGGCCCGCTCCCCCATGCCCGTCCTCGGCGGCCTGCTCCTGGAGGCGGCGGACGGCGGACTACGCGTCTCGGGCCTCGACCACGAGGCCTCGGCCCGCGTCGAGGTCGAGGCCGACACCGCCGTCGAGGGCCGGGCGCTGGTCCTCGGCCGGCGCCTGCTCGACATCTGCAAGGTGCTGCCCAAGGGCCCCGCCGAGCTCGCCGTGGAGGGCGCCCGTCTCTCGGTGACCTCGGGCGACGCCCGCTTCGGCCTCTCCCTGCTGCCGCTCGAGGACTACCCGGCCGCGCCCGCGCTGCCCGAGGTCCGCGGCCTGGTGGACGGGGACGCCTTCGCCGCGGCGGTCGGCCAGGTCGCCGTGGCGGCGGGCCGTGACGACGCGCTGCCCGTCCTGACCGGGATACGGCTCGCCCTGGACGGCGCGAGGATGACGCTGGCCGCCACCGACCGCTACCGGTACGCGGTCCGCACCCTGGAGTGGCAGCCGGAGGCCGGTGCCCCCGCGGAGGGCGCCGACGTGGTCGTCCCGGCCCGCCGCCTCACCGAGATCGCCCGCTCCCTCGCGGGCACGGGCCCGGCCCGCCTCGCCCTCGACTCCGGCTCCCTGGGCTTCGAGAGCGGCGGCACCCGCACCACCACCCGGCTGCTCGACGGCCGGCTCCCCCGTCACGACAAGCTCTTCGCCCTCGGCGAGCACGCCCTCGCCGTCACCGAGCGGGCCCCGCTGGCCGAGGCCGTCAAGCGGGTCGCGGTCGTCGCGGAGGGCGACAGCCCGGTCCAGCTGGCCTTCTCCCCGACCGGCCTCCACCTCCAGGCGGGTTACGAGGACGACGTGGCCTCCCAGCGCCTCCCGGCCGGTCTCACCGGGGCGGAGTCCCTGACGGTCGCCTTCAACCCGGGCTACCTCCTGGACGCCCTGGGCTCCCTGGACGCCCCCGAGGTCCACTTCCACCTCCTGGGTCCGGGCCAGCGCGCCCTGCTCACCGACGGCCCGGACGCGACCCACCGCCATCTGCTGATGTCGGTGAAGCCGCTGGTCTGACTCCTGCAGGACCTAGAACCCGCCGCCGCCGTCGAAGCCGCCGCCACCGCCGAAGTCCCCGCCGCCCCCGAAGTCGCTCGAACCGAAGTCGCCGGAGCTGAAGTCGGAGCCGGAGAAGTCGCCGCCCTGGAAGTCCTGGAAGTCCCCGCCGCCGTACTCGGAGGCGTACGCCGGGGTGGCGAGCATGGAGCCGAGCATGGTGCCCACGAGGAGGCCGGGGAGCATGCCGCCGCCGAAGTAGCCGCCGGCCCAGGGGCCGTAGGCGGGGCCGGCCTCCCAGTACGGGCGGCGGCCGGTGTCGGTGTCGACGGTGCGGGCGACGGGGTCGAGGCCGTCGTCCAGGCGGGCCGCGTCGGCGGCGCAGACGGGGACCTCACGGGCCGAGCCGGCGGGCGGGCTCCAGGTGCGGTCCGCGGTGGACGGACCGTGCCGGGGGTCGAAGAAGCAGGGCGGCCGGCGCTCGGGGAGCGGGCGGGACTCGCGGCGGGCGGCGAGGACGGCGAGGGAGAAGCGGCCGTCCTCCAGGGCCTCGGTGACACCGCGGACCTCGTGCGGCCGGGTGACCGCGCCCATGAGGGACTTGGCGCGGTCGTAGGAGTCGAGGGCGCGCTCGTAGTCGCCGCGCATGGCGTCGTCGGCGCCGCGCTCGGCGGGGTGGAAGTCGAGGCGTTCGAGTTCCTCGCCGAAGGCGGTGATGTCCTCGTCGACCACGACCCGGAGCCGGTCGAGCGCGGCGCGCTCCTCGGCCTCCTTGCGGAGCCGGTTGCGGCGGACGACGGCGTAGGCGCCCGCGCCGCCGGCGACGACGACCGCGCCGAGGGTGACGAGCCCGGCGACGGGGACCCCGGAGTCGTCCGTGCCCACGGAGCCCCAGGACGCGGGGGCGGAGCCGCGCATCGTCGGCAGGGCCTGGTCGACGAAGTTGTTGAGCTCGGTGGCCGCGTCGGCGCCCGGCTGGCGTACGGCGGTGACGAGGTTGTTCACGGCGTCCCGGGACATCACCGAGCGGTCGGCGCGGGCGTCGAAGCCGTCGCCGAGACGGATCGCGTACAGGCCGGTGATGCCGGTCTCGGTGCGCAGGTTCTGGAAGAGGTTCTCCGGCGGGAACTGCGCGTTCGCGGGCAGCACCGCGACGAGGAGCGGCTTGTCCGCGTCCTTGATCTTCTGCGCGAGGGCGTTCGCGTCGGCCGTGGAGATCTGGCCCGCGGCGCCGGGGTCGACGTACACCGGGCCCTGTTTCAGGGCGGCGGCCGCGTCGGAGATGCCCGTGGCCCTGGCGCCCGCGGTGGGCGCCAGGACCAGAAGCAGGAGGAGTATCAGCCCGCCGAGGGCCGATCCTGTGGATATCGCCCTGGTCCTCATGGTTCGACGCTACCCGAACCGGACCAAACCGAACATACAGGGTTATTCTGCGGGGTCGACCCCGGCCCGCAGCAGCCCGTACGTGAAGGCGTCCTCCAGGGCCTGCCAGGACGCGGCGATGACGTTCTCGCCGACGCCGACCGTGGACCACTCGCCGTTGCCGTCACTCGTGGTGATCAGGACGCGGGTCGTGGACTCGGTGCCGTGGCGGCCCTCCAGGATGCGGACCTTGTAGTCGACCAGCTCGAACTTGGCGAGCTGCGGGTAGATCCGCTCCAGGCCGGTCCTGATCGCCTTGTCGAGGGCGTTGACCGGGCCGTTGCCCTCGGCGGTGGCGACGATCCGCTCGCCCTTGGCCCAGAGCTTGACCGTGGCCTCGTTGGCGTGGGTGCCGTCGGGGCGGTCCTCGACGATCGCCCGCCAGGACTCCGTACGGAAGTAGCGGCGGGCCCGGCCCTCGGCCTCCTCGCGGAGCAGCAGCTCGAAGGAGGCGTCGGCGGCCTCGTACGTGTAGCCCCTGAGCTCGCGCTCCTTGACCCGCTCGACGACCCGGGCGACGAGCTCGCGGTCACCGCCCAGGTCGACGCCGAGCTCCTTGCCCTTGAGCTCGATCGAGGCGCGGCCCGCCATGTCGGAGACCAGCATCCGCATGGTGTTGCCGACCAGCTCGGGGTCGATGTGCTGGTAGAGGTCGGGGTCCACCTTGATCGCGGAGGCGTGCAGTCCGGCCTTGTGGGCGAAGGCGGAGACGCCGACGTACGGCTGGTGGGTGGAGGGGGTGAGGTTGACGACCTCGGCGATGGCGTGCGAGATCCGGGTCATCTCGGCGAGCGCGCCCGCCGGGAGGACCCGCTTGCCGTACTTGAGCTCCAGGGCCGCGACGACGGGGAAGAGGTTGGCGTTGCCGACCCGCTCGCCGTAGCCGTTGGCGGTGCACTGGACGTGCGTGGCGCCCGCGTCGACGGCGGCGAGGGTGTTGGCGACGGCGCAGCCGGTGTCGTCCTGGGCGTGGATGCCGAGCCGGGCGCCGGTGTCGGCGATGACGGTGGCGACGACGGCCTGGATCTGCGCGGGCAGCATGCCGCCGTTGGTGTCGCAGAGGATGACGACGTCGGCGCCGGCCTCGTGCGCGGCGCGGACGACGGCCTTGGCGTAGTCCGGGTTCGCCTTGTAGCCGTCGAAGAAGTGCTCGCAGTCGACGAAGACCCTGCGGCCCTGGGAGACCAGGTGGGCGACGGTGTCGCGGACCATCTCCAGGTTCTCGTCGAGGGTGGTGCGCAGGGCGAGCTCGACGTGCCGGTCGTGGGATTTGGCGACCAGGGTGATCACCGGGGCGCCGGAGTCGAGGAGTGCCTTGACCTGCGGGTCCTCGGCCGCGCTGCCGCCGGCCCTGCGGGTGGCGCCGAAGGCGACGAGCTGCGCGTTCTTGAACGCGATCTCCTGCCGGGCGCGGGCGAAGAACTCCGTGTCGCGCGGGTTGGCGCCGGGCCAGCCGCCCTCGATGAAGCCGACGCCGAACTCGTCGAGGTGCCGGGCGATGGTCAGCTTGTCCGCGACGGTGAGGTTGATGCCTTCCCGCTGCGCCCCGTCGCGCAGGGTCGTGTCGAAGACATGGAAGCTGTCGTCGAGGCGCGAGCCCTCGGCGTTCTCCGTGGTCATGGCTGTGATGGCTCCTGTCGGATGTGGCTCCGGAAGGTATGGATCCACTTGCCCCCATTCTCACGCGTCGTCCGCTTCCGGCATGGGTGGGGCCGGAAAACGAAAAAACCCCTCGCGGGTGCGAGAGGTCTGCGCGCGGGTCTGGGGCACGGTGTCCACTGCCGCGGGGGTTTGCCGCGGTTCAGTGGCCACTGCGGACCGGCGCGCTGCTGCCGATAATCATCGTGGTAGCAAGCACGCCGGAAGTCTGACACAGGTACGGGACCGACGGGACGGCGGTCTCACGATACGGGCAGCTGATCTTCCTTGCGCTCGGGGGCCGCGGCGGCGCCGACGCGGCCCAGGTCGATGTCGCGGGTCTCCCGCATCGTGAGGTAGACGACCAGGGAGACGGCCGCGCAGCCCGCCACGTACCAGGAGAAGCCCGCCTCGACGCCGGCGTTCTTGAACCAGAGCGCCACGTACTCGGCGGTGCCGCCGAAGAGGGCGTTGGCGATCGCGTACGGCAGGGCGACGCCGAGGGCGCGGATGCCGGTCGGGAAGAGCTCGGCCTTCACGCAGGCGTTGATCGAGGTGTAGCCGGTGACGACGACCAGCGCGAGGAGCGAGAGGCCCAGTGCGGGCCAGAAGGAGCCCGCGCTCTTGAGCAGCGTCAGGATCGGGACGGTGAGGAGGGTGGAGCCGACCGCGAAGGTGATGAGGAGCGGGCGGCGCCCGATCCGGTCGGAGAGCCGGCCGGCGAGCGGCTGCAGACAGGCGAAGACGATCAGGGCGCAGAAGGAGACGAGGGTGGCGGTCTGCTTGGGGAGCCCGGCGGAGTTGGACAGGTACTTGGTGAGGTAGGTGGTGTACGTGTAGTAGGCCACGGTGCCGCCCATGGTGAGCGCGACGACGAGGAAGGCCTCCCGCTTGTGCGCCCACAGCGCCTTGAGGGTGCCCTGCTGGCCGCGGGCGACGCCGGAGTCGGCGGTCTCCTCGTACACCTCCGTCTCCAGCATGTTCCGCCGCAGGTAGAAGACGACGGCCGCGCCGAGGGCGCCGACGACGAAGGGGATGCGCCAGCCCCAGCCGTGCAGGGCCTCGGCGGAGAGGGTGTGCTGGAGGACGAGCAGCAGGCCGAGGCCGAGGATCTGGCCGGCAGTCATCGACACGTACTGGAAGCTGGAGGCGAAGCCGCGGTGCTCGGGCGCGGAGGCCTCGGTGAGGTAGGTGGCGCTGGCCGCGTACTCGCCGCCGACGGAGAGGCCCTGGAGGAGGCGGGCGACGAGGAGGACGACGGCGCCGCCGTATCCGGCGACGGAGTACGTGGGCGCGATCGCGATCAGGACGGCGGAGGCGGACATCAGCGTCACGGTGAGGGTGAGCGCGGTCTTGCGGCCCTTCCGGTCGCCGACCCGGCCGAGGAGCCAGCCGCCGACGGGGCGCATGAAGAAGCCGACGGCGAAGATCCCGGCGGTGTTCATGAGCTTGGCGGTGTCGTCGCCCTCGGGGAAGAAGGCCCCCGCGAAGTAGGTGGCGAAGCTCGCGTACACGAACCAGTCGAACCACTCGACCATGTTGCCCGCCGAGCCGACCCAGATCCTCTTCCAGTGCTCTCGTCCCATGGGCAGGAACCGTGCCGGAAGCGTTTGGCGGGTCACAAGGCCGCGGCGGGCAACGATCGGGAGTACTTGCGTGCGTTACGTTCGCGAGATCAGCGTTTCGGTGATGAACTCCCGCACGTGGCCGAGGACTTGCTCCCGTCCCGTACCCGGGATGCCGACGGCGACGTGCACGCTGAAGCCGTCGAGCAGGGCCCGCATCCGGGTGGCGAAGCGGTCCGGGTCGACGGCCCGGAACTCCCCGCGCGAGACCCCCTCGGCGAGGATCGCGACGAGGTCCCGGTGCCAGGCCCCCTCGATGGCGGCCTGCCGGGCACGGGCGTCGTCGTCGGCGTTCTGCGAGCGGTTCCAGACCTCCAGCCAGAGCGTCCAGTGCGGGTCCCGGGGGCCGACGGGCACGTACACCTCGACGTACCCGTCGAGCCGGTCGCGCACCGTCCCCGGCCGGGACAGCAGAGCACTCCGCTCGGCCCCGAGCCGCCCCTCGCTCCACTCCAGCGTCTGCAGCAGCAGCTCGTCCTTGGTGCGGAAGTAGTAGAGCAGGTGCCCGCTGCTCATCCCGACCTCACGCCCGAGCCCGGCCATGGTCAGCCCGTCGAGCCCCCGCTCGGCGATGGTGCCCATCGCCGCGGCGAGAACGTCCTCACGGGGCGGTGCGGCCTGGTTGCGCCGACGGGGGTGGGAGGGGGTGGGGTTGCTGCTCTGACTCACCCGTATGTTCTACCTCACCCCCGCCGGCACCGCCGGAACGCCTCAGACCGCCGGCTGCTGCTGCGTGATGCAGTGGATGCCGCCGCCGCCCGCGAAGATCGTGCGGGCGTCGACCAGCACCACCTGGCGCTCGGGGAAGAGGCGGCGGAAGATCTCGGCCGCGACCTCGTCGTTCGGGTCGTCGAAGCCGCACAGCACCACGCCGCCGTTGCACAGGTAGTGGTTGATGTACGAGTAGTCGACCCACTCGCCCTCCTCGTCCTTCAGGACGGTGGGCGCCGGGACCTCGATGACCTCCAGCGGGCGGCCCTGCGCGTCGGTCTGGCCGCGCAGGATCTCCACGTACATCTTCGAGCGCGTGTAGTCCGGGTGGGCCGGGTCCTGCTGGCTGTGGACGAGGACCGTGCCGGGGCGGGCGAAGGCGGCGACGATGTCGACGTGGCCCTGGGTGCCGTACATGCCGTAGTCGCCGGCGAGGCCGTGCGGGAGCCAGATCGCCTTGGTCGTGCCGAGCTTGGCGTGGATCTCCTGCTCGACCTGCTCGCGGGTCCACTCGGGGTTGCGGCCGGAGCCGAGCTGCACGGTGTCGGTGAGGAGGACGGTGCCCTCGCCGTCGACGTGGATCGCGCCGCCCTCGTTCACGAGCGGGGAGGAGAGCACGGGGACTCCCGCCACGTCCGCGATGTGGCGGGCGATCTTGGAGTCGTGCTCCCAGCGGGCCCAGTCCTGGGCGCCCCAGCCGTTGAACACCCAGTCCACGGCGGCGAGTTCGGTGCCGTTGGTGACGAAGGTCGGGCCGATGTCCCGCATCCAGGCGTCGTCGAGCTCGCGCTCGACCAGCTCGATCTCCGGGCCGAGCAGCGCGCGGGCCGAGTCGGCGTCGCCGGGCGCGACGACCACGGTCACGGGCTCGAAGCGGCGGACGGCGCGGGCCACCGAGGCCCAGGCCTCGCGGGCCTCGGCGAGCTCCTCGTCGTTGGTGAAGGTGGGGTTGGGGCTGGGCCAGGCCATCCAGGTGCGCTCGTGCGGCATCCACTCGGCGGGCATGCGGAAGGTCATGAGTCAGGTCCTAAAGGAAGTAGAGGCGGTTGAGGGAGACGGACTCGGCCGCCTCGGAGCGGATCGGGGAGCCGTCGAGCGAGACGAGGCCGGTACGGCCGTCGACCTGCACGTCGCCGACGCGGGAGTTGAAGAGCAGGTCGGCGGGGCCGATGCCGCGGGTGCCGCGCACGGCGACGCGGCGGCGGCGGGTCGGCATCGCGTCGGAGCCGAGGTCGACGGCGGCCTGGGCGACGAAGGCGACGGAGATGTCGGCCGGGGTCGCTCCGTGGGCGCCGAACAGCGGTCCGAGGACGAGCGGCTGGCAGGTGTCGGTGGCGGCGTTCGGATCGCCCACGACCCCCCACGCGGGGAAGCCGTTCTTGATGACCATCTGCGGCTTGGCGCCGAAGTACTCCGGCCGCCAGAGCACGATGTCGGCCATCTTCCCGACCTCGATCGAGCCGATCTCGTGGGCGAGGCCGTGGGCGATCGCCGGGTTGATGGTGAGCTTGGCCATGTAGCGCAGCACGCGCGCGTTGTCGTCGTGCGCGCCGTCGCCCTCCAGCGGGCCCAGCTCGGCCTTCATCTTCCCGGCCATGGCGAAGGTCCGGCGTACGGTCTCGCCGGCCCTTCCCATCCCCTGCGCGTCGGAGGAGGTGATCCCGATCGCGCCGAGGTCGTGCAGGACGTCCTCCGCACCCATCGTCCCGGCCCGGATCCGGTCGCGCGCCATGGCGGCGTCGCCGGGGAGGTCGGTCTTCAGGTCGTGGACGGAGACGATCATCCCGTAGTGCTCGGCGACCGCGTCGCGGCCGAAGGGCAGGGTGGGGTTGGTGGACGAGCCGATGACGTTCGGCACGCCCGCCATCTTCAGGACGTTGGGGACGTGTCCGCCGCCGCAGCCCTCGATGTGGAAGGCGTGGATCGTACGGCCTTCCAGGACGCGGAGGGTGTCCTCGACGGACAGGCACTCGTTCAGGCCGTCCGAGTGCAGCGCGACCTGGACGTCGTGCTCCTCGGCGACCCGCAGCGCGGTGTCCAGGGCCCGGGTGTGGGCGCCCATGTCCTCGTGGACCTTGAAGCCCGACGCGCCGCCCTCGGCGAGGGCCTCGACGAGCGGCGCCGGGTCCGAGGAGGAGCCGCGGGCCAGGAAGCCGATGTTGACCGGCCAGGCGTCGAAGGCGTTGAAGGCGTGCTTGAGGGCCCAGGGCGAGTTGACGCCGACGCCCCAGACGGGGCCGAACTCCTGGCCGATGATCGTGGTGACGCCGCTCGCGAGCGAGGCCTCCATGATCCGCGGGGAGAGCAGGTGGACGTGGGTGTCGACGGCGCCGGCGGTGGCGATGAGGCCCTCGCCGGAGACGATCGAGGTGCCGGTGCCGACGACGACGTCGACGCCGTCGAGGGTGTCGGGGTTGCCGGCCCGGCCGATGGCGTGGATCCGGCCCTCGCGGATGCCGATGGACACCTTGCGGATGCCCTGCACGGCGTCGATCACCAGGACGTTGCTGATGACGACGTCGCAGGTCTCGCGGACGGCCGCGGCCTTGAGGTGGAGGCCGTCGCGGGCGGTCTTGCCGAAGCCCGCGAGGAACTCGTCACCGGGCTTCTGGGAGTCCGACTCGACGCGGACGACGAGTCCGGAGTCGCCCAGGACGACCCGGTCGCCGGCGCGGGGGCCGTGCACGGATGCGTACTCGTACGGGTCCATCAGACATCTCCTCCCGAGATTCCCAGGTAGCCGCAGGCGGCGGCGCGCCGCAGGGCCTCTTCCTTCGCGCCCGGCGCGTCCAGCGGGCCGTCGACCAGGCCCGCGAAGCCGATGGCGACGCGGGCGCCGCCGATCGGCACGAGCCCGACCTCGGCCTCGCCGCCCGGGTCGAAGCGGAAGGAGGCTCCGGCGGGGATGGCGAGGCGCATGCCGTAGGCGGCGGCCCGGTCGAAGTCGAGGCGCGGGTTGGCCTCGAAGAAGTGGAAGTGGGAGGTGACGCTCACCGGGACCGTCGCCGTGTTCCTGACGCGTACGACGAGCTCCGGCTCGGCCTCCTCGTAGGCGGGACCGGGCAGCAGCGCGCCCGGCGCCCCGGCGCCCAGGCCGCCCCCGCCGATCGGGTTCGACACGACCGCGAGCCGCGAGCCGTCGTCGAAGACGGCCTCGACGTGGACCTCGGTGACCACGTCGGCGACACCGGGCAGGACGTCGTCGGGGCCGAGGACGGAGCGGGCCGCCTCGATCGCCTCGGCGAGTCGCTTGCCGTCGCGGGCCGCCTCGCAGACGGTGTCCGCGATGAGCGCGGTCGCCTCGGGCACATTGAGCCGCAGGCCCCGGGCCCGGCGAGCGCGGGCGAGCTCGGCGGCACCGAAGAGAAGCAGCCGGTCGCGTTCCGTGGGGGTCAGTCTCACGCCCCAAACACCTCCTGCAATTGCGACACGTTTGAGCGACACTCTAAATGTTGAGTCGCTCGCTTCCAAGCATTGACGTCACCGACAGGTGTAGGTCACATTGAGCGCCGCTCTAAAAGTCCCCCGTCCGCCCCCGCAGGGAGTCCTCATGCCGATTGAACAGCGCGGAGTCGACACCATCCCCGAGGCC
Organism: Streptomyces sp. NPDC055815; assembly: GCF_053616475.1. NCBI lineage: Bacteria > Bacillati > Actinomycetota > Actinomycetes > Kitasatosporales > Streptomycetaceae > Streptomyces > Streptomyces sp. NPDC055815. The sequence goes on from NZ_JBSHDU010000006.1 coordinate 137,879, forward strand.
GAACGCACCAGCGGCCCCCGCGACCTCGTCTCGATCCTGCTCGGATCCAACCTCTGTCTGGGGGTGATCGTCTTCGGCTGGCTGCCGGTCTCCTTCGGACTCGGCTTCTGGGCCTCGGTGACCTCCGTCATCACCGGAACCCTCGTCGGCGTCGCGGTCACCGCCCCGCTCGCACTCGTGTCGCTGCGCACCGCGACCAACCTCTCCACCTCCTCCGGAGCCTTCTTCGGCGTCCGCGGCCGGCTCGTCGGCTCGGTGGTCGGGCTGCTGCTCTCGCTCGGCTACACCGCGCTGACCCTGTGGATCGGCGGCGACGTGATGGTGGGCACACTCGCCCGCCTGATCGGCCTGCCGACCGGCGGCGCGGCCCACGCCGCCGTCTACGCGGTCCTGGCCGCCTGCACCGTGGTGGGCGCGGTGTACGGCTACCGGCTGCTGCTCCGGCTGAGCAAGGCGCTCGCGATCGGCATGACGGTGCTCCTCGCCGTCGGCCTGTTCGCCTACGCCGGTGACTTCACGACGGCGGCGGTGCCGGACACCCCGTACCTGCTCGGCTCCTTCTGGCCGACCTGGCTGCTCTCGGCCGTCGCGGCGGGCCTCAGCGGACCGGTGGCGTTCATCACCCTGCTCGGTGACTACACCCGGTACGTCTCCCCCCAGCGGTACAGCGCCAAGACCGTGTGGCGGGCCACCTGCCTGGGCCTGACCGTGGGCCTGCTCGTCCCGCAGCTCTTCGGCACCTTCACCGCCCTGGCGGCCCGCGGCGGCCTGGACTACGCGGGCCCGCTCGTCGACGCGTCCCCCGCCTGGTACCTCGTACCGCTGCTCATCGCCGCCAGCGCCGGCTCGATCGGCAACGCCGGTCTGATGCTGTACTCGATGGGGCTCGACCTCGACGCGATCCTGCCCAAGGCCACGCGCGCGCGTGCCACCCTCGTGGTGGCGGCGGTGTCCACCGCCTTCGTCTTCGCCGGGCACTTCGCCTCGGACGCCCAGACGGCGATGACCTCGTTCGTCCTGCTGCTCACCGCGATCGGCACCCCGTGGGCCGTGATCACCCTCATCGGGCACGTGCGCTGCCGCGGTGTGTACGACCCGGAGGCCCTCCAGGTCTTCAACAACCGCTCGCGCGGCGGGATCTACTGGTTCTCGGCGGGCTGGCACCCGCGCGCCACCCTCTCCTGGGCGGTCGGCGCGGCCGTCGGCCTGGCCGCGGTGTCGACGCCGCTCTACGAGGGGCCGCTGCTCGCCCTGACGGACGGGATCGACTGCAGCTTCGTGTTCTCGGGGATCGTGGGCGGCGCGCTGTACGCCGTCCTGACGCCGAGCAGGGCTTCCGAGACCGTGACGACGGCCCCGGAAGCCCTGGTTCAGGCGGAGTAGTTACGCCTTGCCGAGTTCGTGCATCCAGCCGTGGACGTCCTCGGACTTCCCGGTCTGGATGGCGAGCAGCGCCTCGCGCAGCTTCATCGTGACCTCACCGGGCTCGCCGCCCGACTGCTGCCACTCGCCCCGGGCGGACTTGACCGTGCCGACCGGGGTGATGACGGCGGCGGTGCCGCAGGCGAAGACCTCGGTGAGGGTGCCGTTCGCGCTGTCGGCCTGCCACTGGTCGATGGAGACGCGGCCCTCCTCGGGCTCGTAGCCGAGGTCCTTGGCGAGCTGGAGCAGCGAGTCGCGGGTGATGCCCTCCAGGATGGAGCCGGTGAGGGTCGGCGTGACGATCTTGTTGCCGTACACGAAGTACAGGTTCATGCCGCCGAGTTCCTCGACCCACTTGTGCTCGACCGCGTCGAGGTAGCAGACCTGGTCGCAGCCCTTGGCCGCCGCCTCGGCCTGCGCGAGCAGGGAGGCCGCGTAGTTGCCGCCGGTCTTGGCGTCGCCCATGCCGCCGGGGACGGCGCGGACGCGGTCCTCGGAGGCCCAGATGGAGACGGGCTTCACGCCGCCGGGGAAGTACGGGCCGGCCGGGGAGGCGATGACCACGAAGAGGTACTCGTTGGCCGGGCGGACGCCGAGGCCGACCTCCGTCGCGATCATGAACGGGCGCAGGTAGAGCGAGGACTCACCGCCGTGCGCCGGAACCCAGGCCTCGTCGTGCCGGACGAGGACGTCGCAGGCCTCGACGAAGGTCTCGACGGGCAGCTCGGGCATGCCGAGGCGGTGCGCGGAGCGCTGGAAACGGCGGCCGTTGGCGTCGGGACGGAAGGTGGCGACGGTGCCGTCGGGGCGGCGGTAGGCCTTCAGGCCCTCGAAGATCTCCTGCGCGTAGTGCAGGACGTTCGTGGCCGGGTCCAGGGAGAGCGGACCGTACGGCACGAGCTGGGCGTCGTGCCAGCCGCGGCCCTCGGTCCACCGGATGGTGACCATGTGGTCGGTGAAGTGGCGGCCGAATCCCGGGTTGGCCAGGATCGCCTCGCGCTCCGCGGCGGACAGCGGGCTGGAGGAGGGCTTGAGCTCGATCGTGGGCGTCGTCATGAGTGCGTGTCCTTCACCGGTTGTGATGGGGAGGACCGCGCGCGCACGTCGCTGCCGGGGACGGCTGTCCCTGACGAGGCGGCGTCCGGGCATGCCCGTATGCCGCGGCCCCACGTCCGATTATCGCCCGTGGGGACCGCTGCGGAAAACGGGTGAGCGCGGTCCGGAGTTCGGGGGGAGCGCCCCGCGGCCGCGCAGAGGACAGCCGCCGGGCGCTGTGTGCGACCCGGCGGCTGCTGCTGATGTCAGTCGGCGCGGGTCAGCTCGCTACTCGCGCGGCGAGCGCGTCGCCGATCTCGTCCGTGGTGCGGACGCTGTCGCCGCGCTCGGTGAGGTCGGCGGCGACGGCCTCCTCGACCCGGGCGGCCTCGGTCTCGTAGCCGAGGTGGCGGAGCAGGAGGGCGACGGAGAGGACGGTGGCCGTGGGGTCGGCCTTGCCCTGGCCCGCGATGTCCGGCGCGGAGCCGTGGACCGGCTCGAACATGGACGGGAACTCGCCGCTCGGGTTGATGTTGCCGGAGGCGGCGACGCCGATGCCGCCGGAGACGGCAGCGGCGAGGTCGGTGATGATGTCGCCGAAGAGGTTGTCGGTGACGATCACGTCGAAGCGGGCCGGGTCGGTGACGAGGAAGATCGTCGCGGCGTCGACGTGCAGGTAGTCGGTGGTGACCTCGGGGAACTCGGCCGCGACCTTCTGGAAGATGTTCGTCCAGAGGTGGCCGGCGAAGGTCAGCACGTTGTTCTTGTGGACCAGCGTCAGCTTCTTGCGCGGGCGGGCCTGGGCGCGGGCGAAGGCGTCCCGGACCACGCGCTCGACACCGAAGGCGGTGTTGACCGAGACCTCGGTGGCGACCTCGTGCTCGGTGCCCTTGCGGATGGTGCCGCCGTTGCCCGTGTACGGGCCCTCGGTGCCCTCGCGGACCACGACGAAGTCGATCTCGGGCTGCCCGGCGAGCGGGGTGGCGACGCCGGGGAGCAGCTTCGAGGGGCGCAGGTTCACGTGGTGGTCGAAGGCGAAGCGGAGCTTCAGCAGGAAGCCGCGCTCCAGCACGCCGGACGGCACCGACGGGTCGCCGATGGCGCCGAGCAGGATGGCGTCGTGCTTCTTGAGGGAGGCGAGGTCGGCATCGGTGAGGGTCTCACCGGTGGCGTGGTAGCGCTTGGCGCCGAAGTCGTACTCCTCGGTCTCCAGCTTCACGTCCTGGGGAAGGACGGCCGAGAGGACCTTGAGGCCCTGGGCCACGACCTCCTGGCCGATGCCGTCGCCGGGAATGACTGCGAGATTGATGCTGTGAGACATGTCGGCACCCTACTCTTCGTCCCATCGTCTGACACGTTCCGTCCGCCATGTGGACGAAGCGCCATGTCGGGACGGTGTCGGACCAGGCCTCAGTGGCCGGTGGAGCCGCCGTTGTCACGGCGGTCGAGGGCGCGCTGGAGGGCGGCGGCGGCGTTCTGGCGGGCCTCGTCGCTGGGGCGGTTGACGGAGTGGCGGACGCGGCGGGCGGTCTGAGCGGCCATGAGGGATCGACTCCTTGAGATCAATTGGTGATCCGGATGTGCGGAGATCAGCTTGTGATCGAAGGCGCCGGAAGGGGCGGGGAGCGCCGCCGCAGGGGTTGCCTGCACAGGGCGTCGCGCTCTCGACCGCCATTCGCTTGATGAAGCGAGACGTTCGGCTTCTACAAAGCTAGGGCAGGCCTCCTCATCTGTCTCCACAATTACTCGGACTTCCTACTATCTGAGACGGCTCTCAGCCCTCCGTGGCCCGAAGCTCACGGATCAGCGACCGCACGGCGAGGGATTTCGCCAGCTCAGGGGTGGTGACGTAGCCCACGGACCGGGTCGGGCGGGCCACCCCGAGATCGGTGACCTCCACCGAGGGCGGTGCTCCGATCAGCGACAGTTCGGGCATCACGGCCATCCCGAAACCGCTGCTCACCATCGAGAGCACCGCCCCGTCGTCCTCCGCCTCCACCGTCGCCGCCGGCAGCCACTCCTGGGCGGCCCACCACTCCCTCGTATAGGAGGTGCAGTTCTCCGCCCAGTCGACCAGCGGGAGCGTGCGCGGCGCCGGATGCCCGGCCGGGTGGACGAGCGCGTACCCCTCCTGGAGCAGCACGCCCCCGACCAGCTCCGGCGGCACCGGCGAGGTGGTCCCGAGGGTGGCGATGCCGATATCGGCCCGCCCGTCGAGGACTTCGCCCGCCGTCCCGCGCCCCACCTCCCGCACGATCCGCACCTCGGGCACGATCTCCGGGTGACGGGCGGTCAGCCGCTCCAGGGCCCTGGGCAGCAGATGCAGGGCGGCGCTGCGGAAGACGGCGATCCGCAGCGGGCCGGCGACCGTCCCGCTCGTGGCGCCCCGGACCTCCGCGCCCATCACCTCCAGGAGCCGCAGCACCCGGCGAGCATGGCCGAGGGCCCGCTCCCCGGCCTCGGTCGGGCTCGCGCCGGCCCGGCCGCGGTCGAAGAGGACGGCTCCGAGCTTGCGTTCGCTCGTGCGGACGGAGTGGGAGACGGCGGACTGGGTCATGCCGAGCAGGACGGCGGCGGCCGAGAAGCCGCCTTCGCTCCCGACGGCGACGAGGACGCGGAGCTCGCGGGGCGCGAGATCGGTCATGACGGGCTGCTCCTCGGTGGGGTGCGTCGTCCGAGGGAGGGCTCCCACCTCGGCGTATGAGCGGCTTTCATGGATCGGCCGGTTCCATGAGAGCAAACCCCTGCCCGGCCGCCGTATTACTTCCTACGGTCTCCGGCATGACGAACGACACCATGATCACCGTCCAGCAGACCGCCCGCCCCGACGGCTTCCCCACCCCCGCCCAGTTCAGCTTCGTCGAGTCCCCGGTCCCCTCCCCCGAGCCGGGCACCGCCCTCGTCGAGAACCTCCAGTGGTCCGTGGACCCGTACCACCGCGAGGCGATGGACTCCGATGTGCTGTGGACCCTGAACGCGCCGATGGAGGGCCGTACCCTGGGCCGCGTGCTCGACTCCCGCGACCCGTCGCTGCGCCCCGGCGACCTCGTCCTGCACCGCAAGGGCTGGCGCACCCACTCCCTGGTCACCCGGGCCGAGGTCCGCCCGGTCCCCGACTTCGGCCCCGGCGTCCCGCTCGCGGCGCACCTGAGCCTGCTCGGCGGTACGGGCCTGTCGGCCTATGTGGGCCTGACCCGGATCGCCCGGCTCCAGCCGGGCGAGGACCTGTTCGTCTCGGCGGCCGCGGGCGGGGTCGGCACGGCGGCCGGGCGGCTCGCCCGGCTCCTCGGCGCCGGGCGCCTGGTCGGCAGCGCGGGTTCGGCGCGCAAGGTCGCGTACCTGACGGCGGAGGTGGGTTTCGACGCGGCCTTCGACTATCACGACGGGCCGGTGACGGAGCTGCTCGCGAAGGCGGCCCCGGAGGGTCTGGACGCGGTCCTGGAAGGGGTCGGCGGCGAGCACCTGGAGGCCTCGATCGACGCGCTGCGCGAGTACGGCCGGATCGCCTGGGTGGGCGCGGTGGGCCAGTACCAATCGCTCTCCACTCCCCCGCCGGCCCCGCGCAACCTCTTCGACCTGGTCGGCAAGAGCATCCGTCTCGAGGGCTTCCTGGTGCGCAACCACATGGACGCGCAGGAGGAGCTGTACGACCTCGCCGTGCCGCACCTGCGGAGCGGGGCGCTGCCGCTGGACGTGACGGTGGTGGAGGGCTTCGCGCACATCGTGGACGCGTTCCTGGGGATGCTGCGCGGCGAGAACCTCGGAAAGATGCTGGTGGCCGCCTGAAACTCGCCACCCCTACCTAGGTTGCATTCCTACCTAGGTAGTGATGTGATGAGCCCATGGCCACAGACCGCAGATCCAGCTGGCTCAAGGGAGTCCTCGACCTGCTCGTCCTCTCCCGCCTGACCGACGGCGAGAGCTACGGGTACGAGATCGCCAAGGCGCTCGCCGAGGCGGGACTCGGCGAGATCAAGGGCGGGACCCTCTACCCCGTCCTGAACCGCCTGGAGGAGGCCGGCCTCGTGGAGGCGGAGTTCCGCGCCGCCGAGCGCGGCCCGGGCCGGCGCTACTACCGGCTCACGCCCCTCGGGCGCGAGCGGCTCGCCGCCGAGACCGAGGCGTGGCTGACCTTCCACCACGCCGTACAGACCATGCTCAGTCCAGGGGGAACGACACGATGACCACCGACGCTTACTTCGCCGAACTCGCCGACGCACTGCGCACCGCGCACGTGCCCGACGAGCAGATCGCCGCGACCGTCGAGGACCTGCGGGCCCACCTCGCGGAGACGGGCACGGCCCCGGAGGAGGAGTTCGGCCCCGCCGCCGCGTTCGCCGCGCAGCTCGGCGGCCCCGCGCCCGCACCCGGCGAGCCGGACGAGCGCGCGGAGAACTGGACCTGGACCGCCGACATCTTCAACGACCGCCGGATGCTGGCGGTCCACGGCGACCAGGGCTGGGAGGTGGAGTCGCTCGACGCGATCGGCCGGTTCGTCTGCCGCCGGACGCCCGGGTCGGCGCTGCGCTGGGAGTACCGCCGCGAGGTGATCGCCGGGCGCCGGCGGAGCCGCGTGTTCGACGAGCTCACCCCGGAGGGCTGGGAGCTGTGCGGGGAGTGGCTGGTGTACGGCTACTTCAAGCGGCCGCGCGCGGCGACCGCGGGCCCGGCCGGCACCGTGGGGGCCCCGCCGGCCACCCCGCAGCGGTGGCTGTTCCTGAGCCGCCGGGGCAAGGCGGTGCTCGCGGCCTGGTGCCTCCTGGTCGGCGGCGCCCTGTCGGCCTTCTTCATCGGGGTGCTCGGTACGGGCGGCCTCGCGATCACGGTCGCGCTCGCCTCCGCGCTCTCGGCCGTCTACACCTCCCACCTGGAGACGGCCGCGGGCCGCACCCGGCGCCCCTGACCCCGCCTCACATCACGTCGCCGTCCCGCCAGTCGAAGGTCAGCGGGGCGGCGGGGTCCGGCAGGTCCCGGCCGGGGGCGGGCCGCAGGAAGACGGAGCCCTCCTCCTCGGCGAGGCGCACGATCCCCTCGGGCGCCAGCACCTCGATCCGCCCCTCCCAGACCCGCCAGCCGCGCGCCCGGTAGAGCGCGGCCCCTTCGTCGGAGGCGCTGAGCGCCCCGAAGGCGTAGGCACCGTCGACGACCCGCTCCAGCTCGGCCATCACGGCGCCGCCGAGCCCCTGCCGCCTGCGGTCGCCCCGGACGGCGACCCCTTCGACGTATCCGACGCGGAGCGAGCGCCCCCGGTGGAGCACCCGGCGCTGCACGACGGCGCCGTGGGCGGCGATGCCCCGCTCGTCCTCGATCCAGACGTGCACGCCGCCGAGGGTGTGGTCCCAGTCGTCCTCGGAGAAGTCGCCGTCGAAGGCGGCGTCGAGCAGCTCGCGTACGGAGCGGAGCCGCTCGGCACCGAGTGCATGGGTGGGCGCGATCCTCGGACTCATACCCCCACCCTAACCCCTCACGCCCCATTGACAGGTTAAGTCCAGCCTGATTGAGTCATAACCACTCACCGACACATGAGGGGTTAGGGAAGATGTCCGTACTGCCGACCCACCACCGCACCGTCACCGTCCGGGGCCACGAGATCGCCTACCGCGAGGCGGGCCCGGCCGACGCCCCCGTCCTGCTCCTGCTGCACGGCTTCCCCACCAGCTCGCACATGTTCCGCGACCTGATCCCCCTGCTCGCCGACTCGTACCGGCTGATCGCCCCCGACCACCTGGGCTTCGGCCGCAGCGCGACGCCCTCGGACTTCGACTACACCTTCGCCGAACTGGCCGCGGTCACCGCCGAGTTCACCGAGGCCCTCGGCCTGGACCGGTTCGCGCTCTACATCCAGGACTACGGCGCCCCCATCGGCCTCCGCCTCGCCCTCGCCCACCCCGAGCGGATCACCGCGATCATCACCCAGAACGGCAACGCCTACGAGGAGGGCCTCGGCGCCGAGGCCTGGGCGCCGGTCCTCGCCCTGATCGCCGAGCGCACCCCCGAGACCGAGGCCCCGGTCCGCGCCATCCGCTCCCTCGACGGCATCAGGTGGCAGTACGAGACGGGCGTCCCCGCCGAGTACCGCGACCTCCTCAGCCCGGACGCCTGGCACCACGACGCCGCCCTGATGGCCCGCGCGGGCCAGGACGAGATCCAGCTGGGCCTGATCGCCGACTACGGCTCCAACTTCGCCCTCTACCCGGCCTTCCACGCCTACTTCCGCACCTCCGGGGTCCCCCTCCTCGCCGTCTGGGGCGAGGGCGACGAGGTCTTCGTCCCGGCCGGCGCCGAAGCCTTCCGCCGCGACCTCCCGGACGCCGAGATCCACCTCCTGCCCACGGGCCACTTCGCCCTGGAGACCCACGCGCCGCAGATCGCCTCGCTCATCGACGACTTCCTCAAGCGCCGCGTGGGGAAATGAGAACCGCCCCCGTCCTCAATTGGGGGTAGAGGAGGGGGGCGGTGATCAGGGGGAGCTATGGGCAGGTCAGCCCATGTGCGGGTAGCCGTACTCGGTCGGCGGGACCAGCGTCTCCTTGATGGCGCGGGTCAGCGTCCAGCGCATCAGGTTCTGCGGGGCGCCGGCCTTGTCGTTCGTACCCGAGGCGCGGCCGCCGCCGAAGGGCTGCTGGCCGACGACGGCGCCGGTCGACTTGTCGTTGATGTAGAAGTTGCCCGCGGCGAAGCGGAGCTTCTCCATCGTGTACGCGGCGGCCGCGCGGTCGCCGGAGATGACCGAGCCGGTGAGGGCGTAGTCCGAGACCGACTCCATCTGGGTCAGCATCTCGTCGTACTGGTCGTCCTCGTAGACGTGGATCGCGAGGATCGGGCCGAAGTACTCGGCCTTGAAGACCTCGTTCTCCGGGTCGGTGCAGGCGATGACGGTCGGGCGGACGAAGTAGCCCACCGAGTCGTCGTAGGTGCCGCCGGCGATGATCGTGCAGCTCGGGTCGGCCGCGGCACGGTCGATCGCCGCCTTGTTCTTGGCGAACGAGCGCTCGTCGATGACGGCGCCGATGAAGTTCGACAGGTCGGTGACGTCACCCATGGTGATGCCGTCGACCTCGGCCGCGAACTCCTCCTTGAAGCCGTCGTTCCAGATCGACGCCGGGACGTAGGCGCGGGAGGACGCGGAGCACTTCTGGCCCTGGAACTCGAAGGAGCCGCGGGTCAGCGCGGTCTTCAGGATCGCGCGGTCGGCGCTGGGGTGCGCGACGACGAAGTCCTTGCCGCCGGTCTCGCCGACGATCCGCGGGTACGAGCGGTACTTCTCGATGTTGTTGCCGACCGTCTTCCACAGGTGCTGGAAGGTCTTGGTCGAGCCGGTGAAGTGGATGCCGGCCAGGTCGCGGTGGTTCAGGGCCACCTCGGAGACGGCGATGCCGTCGCCGGTCACCAGGTTGATGACGCCCTTCGGCAGGCCGGCCTCCTCCAGGAGCTCCATGAGGAGCACGGCGGAGTGGGTCTGCGTCGGGGACGGCTTCCAGACCACCACGTTGCCCATGAGGGCGGGGGCGGTGGGCAGGTTGCCCGCGATGGCCGTGAAGTTGAACGGCGTGATCGCGTAGACGAAGCCCTCCAGCGGGCGGTGGTCCAGACGGTTCCACACACCCGGGGAGTTCGCCGGCGGCTGCTCGGCGAGGATCTGGCGGGCGTACGCCACGTTGAAGCGCCAGAAGTCGACGAGCTCGCACGGGGTGTCGATCTCGGCCTGCTGGGCGGTCTTCGACTGGCCGAGCATGGTCGACGCGGCCAGCGTCTCGCGCCACGGGCCGGCGAGCAGCTCGGCGGCGCGCAGGATGATCGCGGCGCGGTCGTCGAAGGACATCGCGCGCCAGGCCGGGGCGGCGGCCAGGGCGGCGTCGATGGCGTCCTGGGCGTCCTGCTCGGTGGCGCCGCGGAAGGTGCCGATGACGGCCTTGTGGTTGTGCGGCTGGACGACCTTGAACTCCTCGCCGCCGCCGAGGCGCTTCACGCCGCCGATGGTCATCGGCAGCTCGCGCGGGTTCTCGGCCAGCTCCTTGAGCTTGGTCTCCAGGCGGAGGCGCTCGGGGGAACCGGGGGCGTAGCTGTGCACCGGCTCGTTGACCGGAGCGGGGACCTGGGTCACGGCGTCCATGACTTACCTCTTCCGAGTGAATGTCGGGCTTCAGCCGGGAGGATCTGAAACCACGGCGTACGTTGTCTGGTGGTCAGGGCTTGACCGTCACGAGACCGCTACGTCGGTCGAGTGAGAAGCCCCTCGGGGTGGAGTCACGAGTCTCGTAACTCCTTTCGACGAGACTGTGGTCGGCGCAGCCGACTTCTGGGCGGCGCCTCGCAGGCCTCCGGCACTCCGGGGGTACGCGAGACGCCGCCCATCCCCGCTCAGCCCTTGGTGAGGATGGAGCGGACGAAGAAGAGGAGGTTGGCCGGCTTCTCCGCGAGGCGGCGCATGAAGTAGCCGTACCAGTCGGTGCCGTACGCGGTGTAGACGCGCATGCGGTGGCCCTCGGCGGCGAGACGGTTCTGCTCCTCGGAGCGGATGCCGTACAGCATCTGGAACTCGTACTCGTCCAGCTTGCGGCCGGCGCGGCGGGCCAGCTCCTGGCCGATGGAGATCAGGCGCGGGTCGTGCGAGCCGATCATCGGGTAGCCCTCGCCGTCCATCAGGATCTTCATGATCCGGACGTACGCCTTGTCGATCTCGGGCTTGTCCTGGATGGCGACCTCGGCGGGCTCCTTGTAGGCGCCCTTCACGATCCGGACGCGGGAACCGTTCGCGGCGAGGCGGCGGGCGTCGTCCTCGGTGCGGAAGAGGTACGCCTGGATGACGCAGCCGGTCTGCGGGAAGTCCTTCCGCAGCTCCTCGTGGATGGCGAACATCGAGTCGAGGGTGGTGTGGTCCTCGGCGTCCAGGGTGACGGTGGTGCCGATCTCGGCGGCGGCCTCGACGACCGGTCGGACGTTCGCGAGAGCCAGCTCGTGGCCGCCCTCCCGTCGCCCGCCACCACCCTTACCGGAGAGCCCTTCGGGCTCGCTGCCCTCGATCTTGAGGGACTGGCCGAACATCGACAGCTTCACGGACATCTCGGCGCGCTCGCCGAGGCCCAGCTCCTTGAGGCGGCCGATGAGCTCCAGGTAGGCGTCCCGGGCGGCGTACGACTGCTCGACGGTGGTGATGTCCTCGCCGACGACGTCGAGGGTGACCTCCAGGCCGCGGCCGCTCAGCTCGGAGACGATCGGGACGACGTCGTCGACCGTCTCACCGGCGATGAAGCGGGCGACGACCTGCTTGGTCCCGGGGGCGGCCGACACGAGACGGCGCATCTTGTCGCTGCGCGACGCGGCGAGGATCACGGGACCCAGCACGGGGCACCTCCAAAAGGCAAAGGTAGGACGGGGCCATAACCGGATCAAGGGAACGAACCGGGAACAGCACGGAGAACCACCGTGAAACCTATGGATCGGTCCGATCGTCCGCCATCTACACCTGTCACGCATCCGTGGCCCGCCCCTCATACATCTGTCTGACAGGCCCGCCGGCGGGTGCGAGAATGTGCCCGTGAAGGGCGATTACCAGGAGCTTGTGGACGAGATCTCGGCGCTGCTCGGCACCCCGGCGACGCTGGAGAACCGCGACTTCGGGCTGATCGCCTTCGGCGCCCACGACAGCGACGACGACAGCGCGATGGACCCGGTCAGGACCCGCTCGATCCTGACCAGGAAGTCCTCCCCCGCGGTCCGCACCTGGTTCGAGGGCTTCGGCATCACCCGGGCGACCGGCCCCGTCCGCATCCCGGCCGCTCCCGACGCGGGCGTCTTCCGGGACCGCATCTGTCTCCCCGTACGCCATCGGGGTGTCGTCCTCGGGTACGTATGGCTGCTCGACGCCGAGCCGGGGCCCTCGCACGCGCAGCTCACCGCCGCGATGGAGGTCGCCGCCCGGATCGGCGACCTGCTCGCCGACGAGGAGCGGGCCGGCGCGGACCTCTCCCGGGAGCTGCGGGCGGCGCTGACGGCGGAGCGCGGCTGGCAGTACGACATGGCCCTCGCCGCCCTGCGCACCGCGCTCGGCCCGGACGCGGAGGGCCTGCACGCGGTGGTGTGCCTGGCGCCCTGGCCCGGCGATGACGCGCCGTCCCCGCGCACCGTCCCGGGCGCGGCGGCCCTGTGCACCGTGCCGTGGCGACCGACGGCGGGCCCGGCGTCCCGCCCCGGCCCGGGCGCGGGCACCGGCTCCGGCTCCGGCTCCGGCTCCGGCTCCGGCTCCGGCTCCGGCTCAGGTCGCCCCGCCACCACCACCGGCCGCCCCACCGACGCCGACGCCCCCGGGGCCGACCCCGGCCCCGTCCCCAGCCCGTACGTCCCCGGCTCCGCGCCCGCCGAGGGCGGGGCCGGCCGGGCGCTCGCCGTGCTCGTGCGGCTGCGGTCGGGCGACAACCTCGCGCCCGCCACCAGCGCGGCGAACCGGCTGCGCGGCTCCGACGCCGTCGCGGGCGTGGCCACGCCCCGGCGCGGGCTCGCCGACCTGGACGTCTCCTGGCGCGAGGCCGCCGCCGCGGCCCGTACCGCGAGCGCGCGGCCGCACCTCGGCCCGCTCGCCGAGTGGGCGGCCCTCGGCCCGTACCGGCTGCTCACCGCCCTGCCCCCGGCCGAACCGGACCCGGCGGTCCGCACCCTGCTCGCCCCGGCGCACACGGAACTGGCCCGCACGGCCGAGGTGTTCCTCGACCACGCGGGTCAGGCGGGCCGGACGGCGGCGGCCCTGGGCATCCACCGGCAGACCCTCTACTACCGTCTGTCCCGGGTCGAGCAGCTCACCGGCCTCGATCTGGACGCGGGCGAGGACCGTCTGCTCCTCCACATGGCGCTCAAGGTCGCCCGGCTCTGAACACCGGCCCCTCCGGGCGGGTTTGTAGGATCGCCCCATGACCACGGGGAGTTGGGCGCCGCCCACGCGGACCGAGCAGCTGTTGTACGAGGCCGGGGCGGGCGGGGACCGGGCGGCCGTCCTGGACGCCCTCGGCCGGACGCGCCTCTACGTGCTCCTCCCCCGGCTCCACGCCGACGTGCCCGGCCACCTCCCACCCCTGCCCCACCGGCGCGACAAGGCCGCCCGGCGCACCGTCGTACCGGTCCTGACCGAGGGCATGCTGCCGCCCTGGCACCCGGACTGGGTGTTCAAGCAGACCACCCTGGACCGGCTCGCCGCGGCGTGGCCGCACGACCGTTGGTGGCTCGCGGTCAACCCGGACACCCCGTTCGAGGCCGCCCTGCCGGCCCGCGCCGCCGACCGGCGGGCCTGGCAGGAGGCGGGCGTCCGGGGCGGCGGACCCGCGCGGCTGCGGCTGCTCACCCACACCGGCGGCCCTCTGCGCGGGCCGGTCGCGCACGCCCTCGCGCTCGGGGCGCACCTCGCCGTGCTCAACGGCCTGGTGTGGAACGGGCTCGGCGCCCAGTACGAGGACTATCCGACCGACGTCGCGCGGCTGCGGCACCCGTGGGCGGTCCACCACCGGGCGGACTTCCGGGAGAAGCTGCGGATCCTGATCGCGACCCGGCTCGTCGGCCGGATCCCCGAGGCCGTCCTGGGGATCCGGCGCCGACTCGCCGCGCGCCTCGGCGCCGCGCCCTCCGCCGAGCGATGGGCGGCGGAGGTCACCGCCGCGTTCGAGCGGGAAGACCCCTACGGGGAGGACCGGGCCGAGGCCCAGGAGTTCCTGCGCCGGATCGTCCACTACGAGGAGCGGTTCCGCGCCGACGGCCTGCTCCCGCCGGACGGCCGGGTCGACACGCTCGCCGCCTTCGACCACGGCCGGGCCGTGAACGTCGTACGGCTCGCCCTCGGCGCGCGGTACTGCGACCCGCAGGAGGCGGAGCAGTCCGTACGGAGCGTCCTCGAAACCGCCCGGCAGGCGTACGACTCCTGGGAGGCGTTCTCGCTCGGCTATCTGCTCGCCCGCCTGATCCACTTCGACGAGGGCGACCCCGAGCCGGTGTACCAGGAGTCCGCGACCCTCCACCGCATCCTCACCCAGGACCCTTCGAGCCCCTACCGGAACATCCCGTGGTCATGAACCCCGCCCCCTGGATCCCGCCGTCCGAGACCGAGCAGCTGCTGTACGAGGCGGTGCTGCGCGGCGACTTCCGGGAGCAGATCCGCGTCCTCGCGGGGGCCGAGCTCTTCGTCGCCGCCCCCAGGGCCGAGGTGGACGCCGAACCGGACTCGGTCTACTGGAGGCACCAGCAGACGCCGAAGGGACTCCTCGTCCGGCCGGTCCTCACCCGCGGGATGCTGCCGCCCTGGCATCCGGACTGGGTGTTCCACCGGATCACGCTCCGGTGGGCGGCCGAGGCGACCTGGCGCGACCCCCGGGCGCTGCTCGCCGTCAACGGCGGCACCCCCGGGGAGCTGTTGCTGCCCACGACGCCCGAGCACCGCGCGGGATGGCTGCGTGCGTACGGCGAGCGCGAGCAGGGTTCGGGGGATCGTTTCGTCGCCCTGCGGCACGGCCCCCTGCACGGCCCGCTCGCCTTCGGCCTGGCCTGCGGCGCCCATCTGGCCTTCGGGAACGGCGTCCCGTGGAACGACGTCGGTTCCGCCTACAGGAGCTACACCGAGGAGCTCGAAACGCTCCGCGAGGCCTGGGACATCACGGAGCCGGCGGGCTGGCGCAAGGAGCTGGACGCGCTCCTCGACGGGCGCAACAGCCCGCCGGAGCCGGACTTCGCCCTCCGGGTCCGGGAGGAGCTGCGGGCCGGGCGGGGCGCGGTGCCCTCGGCCGACGAGTGGCGCGAGACGGCGGCCGGACACGCCCAGGACCTGGGCGCGGGCCCGGCGGCGGTGCGGCACGTGGAGGGTCTGGTGCGCCGCATCGTGCGCTACGAGGCCCGGTTCCGGGCCGACGGACTGCTTCCGCCGGAGGGGCGGGTGCGCAGGACGGTCGCGTACGACTACGGCCGGGCGGTGAACCTGGCCCGCTGGGGCCTGTCGGCCCGCTTCTGCGCGCCACCGGAGGCCGAACAGGCGATCGTCCACGCGGGGGCGCTCGCCCGGTCCGCGTACGGCTCCTGGGAGGAGTACTCGGCGGGGTACGCGCTCGGGCGGGTGCTGCGCTTCGACGGGGAGGAGTACGGCCCGTTCCACGAGGGGAACGTGGCCGCCCACCGAGGACTGACCGCGTACGAGGGCAGTCCGTGGCGGAACATCCCGTGGCGCTGAGCCGACCGGGGCCGAACTCCTGTCGGACCGGGTCCTACTGACCCTCCATCAGGACCTTGAGGCCCTCGGTGAGGTCGTCGGCGCTCGGCGCGGTGTCCGGGTCGACCATCCACTGGATCATGACGCCGGTCGCCAGGGCCTGGCAGAGCAGCCCCGCGACCCGGGCCTTCTCGGGGTCGGCCTCCGGGTCGAGGCCGAGGAAGCCCTGGGCCATGCCGAGGCGGCCCTCGCGCTGGGGTTCCTTGATGGCCTCGCGGAGCTTCTCGTCGTCGTCGATGCGGGTGACGACCTCGGTCTGGAGCTTCCAGACCGGGCGGCTCGCCCCGGCCGCGGCGATGACCTGCTCCCAGACGGCGTGGAAGCGCTCGTACGGGTCGGCCGGCAGCGCCTCGGCGCCCTCCGTGCCCGCCGCTCCGGCCTGCTCCCCCCACTCCTCGGTGAGGGCCAGGAAGGCCTGCTGGAGCAGGGCGTCCTTGGAGCCGTAGTGGTAGCCGATGGAGGCGAGGTTGGTGCCCGAGGCGGCGACGATGTCGCGCGCCGTGGTGCGCCCGTACCCCTTCTCCAGGAGGCAGCGCTTGGCGCCTTCGAGGAGGTCTTCCTTGTGTCCCATGACAGCACTGTACCCGACCGATAGACGCCTGTATAAGACGTACGTCTATCGACCGGGTACGGAGTGCGCCGGAAGCGTCAGATCAGGTTGACCGAGCGGGCCGAGGCCGCGCCGATCTCCTCCGCGATCTCGGTGAGCACGGTGGCCGGGACGGTGTCGTCCACGGTCAGGAGGACGAGCGCCTCGCCGCCCTCCTCCGCGCGCGCCACCTGCATGCCCGCGATGTTCAGACCGGCCTCGCCGAGGATGCGGCCGACGGTGCCGACGACACCCGGGCGGTCCTCGTAGCGCAGCACGACCATGTGGTCGGCGAGCGCCACGTCCACGTCGTAGTCGCCGACCGCGACGATCTTCTGGAGGTGCTTGGGGCCGGCGAGCGTGCCGGAGACCGCGACCTCCTCGCCGTTCGACAGCGTGCCGCGCACGGTGACCACGTTGCGGTGGTCGGGCGACTCGGAGCTCGTCGTCAGACGGACCTCGACACCGCGCTCCTGCGCGAACAGCGGGGCGTTGACGTACGACACGGTCTCGTCGACCACGTCCTCGAACACGCCCTTGAGCGCGGAGAGTTCGAGCACCTTCACGTCGTGCTGGGTGATCTCGCCGTACACCTCGACGTCGAGACGGGCCGCGACCTCGCCCGCGAGGGCGGTGAAGATCCGGCCGAGCTTCTCGGCGAGCGGCAGACCCGGCTTCACGTCCTCCGCGATGACACCGCCCTGGACGTTGACCGCGTCCGGGACCAGCTCGCCCGCGAGCGCCAGGCGCACCGACTTGGCGACCGCGATGCCGGCCTTCTCCTGGGCCTCGTCCGTGGAGGCGCCGAGGTGCGGGGTGCAGACGACCTGGTCGAGCTCGAAGAGCGGGGAGTCCGTGCAGGGCTCCTTGGCGTACACGTCGAGGCCCGCGCCGGCGACCCGGCCCTCCTTGAGCGCCGAGTACAGCGCCGCCTCGTCCACGATCCCGCCGCGCGCGGCGTTGACGATGCGGACGGAGGGCTTGACCTTGTGCAGCGCCTCGTCGCCGATGAGACCGAGGGTCTCCGGGGTCTTCGGCAGGTGGACGGTGATGAAGTCGGCGACCTCGAGCAGCTCGTCCAGGGACAGCAGCTTCACGCCCATCTGGGCGGCGCGGGCCGGCTGCACGTAGGGGTCGTACGCGACGATCTTCATGCCGAAGGCGGACATGCGCTGGGCGACGAGGACGCCGATGCGGCCGAGGCCGACGACGCCGAGGGTCTTCTCGCTGAGCTCGACGCCCGTGTACTTCGAGCGCTTCCACTCGCCGTTCTTCAGCGCGGTGTTGGCCTGCGGGATGTTGCGCGCGGTGGCGACGAGCAGACCGCAGGCGAGCTCGGCGGCGGTGACGATGTTCGAGGTCGGGGCGTTCACGACCATGACGCCGGCCTTGGTGGCGGCGGAGACGTCGACGTTGTCCAGACCGACACCGGCACGGGCGACGACCCGCAGCTTGTTCGCCGCGGCGAGGGCCTCGGCGTCGACCTTGGTCGCGGAGCGGACCAGGATGGCGTCCACATCGGCGATGGCGGGGATCAGCTCGGCGCGGTCGGCGCCGTTGCAGTGCCGGATCTCGAAGTCCGGGCCCAGCGCGTCGACGGTGGCGGGCGACAGCTCTTCAGCGATGAGTACGACAGGTTTCGAGCTCACGTGAGTCCTCACAGAGGCAGTGCGGACGGCCGTCCCGACGGCCGCAGGCGGTGGAGGGGGCTTGCCGCGTGAAAGCGCACGACGCTGTGGGCCAGACGCGATGTTGTTGAGAAGTGTAGTGGTGCCTCGGCGCACTTCATGCGCCTCGTTGGAAGGATCACCCTTCCGTGGTTGGACGGGGTGTCCAACCACGTGGGAAGGGGCCGGACAGTGTGTCCGGCCCCCACCCGGAAGGCTTACGCCTCCTCGTCGTTCACCCAGCTCATGAGCTTGCGCAGCTCCTTGCCGGTGGTCTCCAGGAGGTGGTTGGCATCCTGGGTCTTGTACTCGTTGTACTTCTTCAGGCCGCCGTGGTACTCGGCCATCCACTCCTTGGCGAAGGTGCCGTCCTGGATCTCCGCGAGGACCTTCTTCATCTCGGCCTTGGTGGCGTCGGTGATGATCCGCGGGCCGGTGACGTAGTCGCCCCACTCGGCGGTCTCGGAGACCGACCAGCGCATCTTCTCCAGGCCGCCCTCGTACATGAGGTCGACGATGAGCTTCAGCTCGTGGAGGCACTCGAAGTAGGCGATCTCCGGCTGGTAGCCGGCCTCGGTCAGGGTCTCGAAGCCCGCCTTGACCAGAGCCGCGGTGCCACCGCAGAGGACGGCCTGCTCACCGAACAGGTCGGTCTCGGTCTCCTCGGTGAAGGTCGTCTTGATGACGCCGGCGCGGGTGCCGCCGATGCCCTTGGCGTACGAGAGCGCCAGGTCGAAGGCCTTGCCGGTGGCGTCCTGCTCGACGGCCGCGATGCACGGAACGCCGCGGCCCTCCTCGTACTGACGGCGGACCAGGTGGCCCGGGCCCTTCGGGGCGACCAGGGCGACGTCGACGCCCTCGGGCACCTTGATGAAGCCGTAGCGGACGTTCAGACCGTGGCCGAAGAAGAGCGCGTCGCCCTCCTTCAGGTGGTCCTTGATGGACTCCTCGTAGACCTGGGCCTGGATCGGGTCCGGGGTGAGGATCATGATGAGGTCGGCCTCTTCCGCCGCCTGGGCGACGGAGACGACCCGCAGGCCCTGCTCCTCGGCCTTGGCCTTGGACTTCGAGCCCTCCTGCAGACCGACGCGGACGTCGACACCGGAGTCACGGAGCGACAGCGCGTGGGCGTGGCCCTGGCTGCCGTAACCGATCACCGCGACCTTGCGGCCCTGGATGATGGACAGGTCGGCGTCGTCGTCGTAGAACAGCTCGGCCACTGGATTCTCCTTGAGGTGCTGGTGTTGCGTCCCACCGTACGGCGGGGAGCGGGAGGAAAGTTTTCGGGTCTCGTCAGTCGGACCGCCGGACGGACCGGCGGTTGACCGTCGAGGACGCTCAGGCGCTGCGGTCGAGGGCCCGCAGGGACCGGTCCGTGATGGACCGGGCGCCACGCCCTATGGCGATCGTGCCGGACTGCACGAGCTCCTTGACGCCGAACTGCTCCAGCATCTTGAGCATGGCGTCGAGCTTGTCACTCGAACCGGTGGCCTCGATGGTGACCGCCTCGGGCGAGACGTCCACGGTCTTGGCGCGGAACAGCTGCACGATCTCGACGATCTGGGAGCGGGTCTCGTTGTCGGCGCGGACCTTCACCAGGACGAGCTCGCGCTGGATCGCAGCGCTGGGCTCGAGTTCGACGATCTTCAGGACGTTGACCAGCTTGTTGAGCTGCTTGGTCACCTGCTCCAGGGGCAGGTCCTCGACATTGACCACGATGGTGATGCGGGAGATGTCGGGGTGCTCGGTGACGCCCACGGCGAGCGAGTCGATGTTGAAGCCGCGGCGGGAGAACAGGGCGGCGATCCGGGCGAGGATGCCGGGCGTGTTCTCGACGAGGACGGAGAGCGTGTGCTTGGTGGACATGTCTGGGTCTCTTCCTTTTCGCTCTGCTCGCTCAGTCGTCTTCGCCGTCGCCGAAGTCGGGGCGGACGCCCCGCGCGGCCATGACCTCGTCGTTCGAGGTGCCGGCGGCGACCATCGGCCAGACCTGGGCGTCCTCGTGGACGATGAAGTCGATCACGACCGGGCGGTCGTTGATGGCGTTGGCCTCGGCGATGACCTTGTCCAGGTCGGCCGGGTCCTCACAGCGCAGGGCGACACAGCCCATGGCCTCGGAGAGCTTGACGAAGTCGGGGACACGGGTGCCCTTGTTCGCCTGGACGTCGTCCGGGCCGGAGTGCAGGACGGTGTTCGAGTAGCGCTGGTTGTAGAAGAGGGTCTGCCACTGGCGGACCATGCCGAGGGCGCCGTTGTTGATGATGGCGACCTTGATCGGGATGTTGTTCAGGGCGCAGGTGGTGAGCTCCTGGTTGGTCATCTGGAAGCAGCCGTCGCCGTCGATGGCCCAGACCGGGCGGTCCGGCAGGCCGGCCTTGGCGCCCATCGCGGCGGGGACCGCGTACCCCATCGTGCCGAGGCCGCCCGAGTTCAGCCAGGTCGCCGGCTGCTCGTAGTCGATGAAGTGGGCGGCCCACATCTGGTGCTGGCCGACGCCCGCGGTGAAGATGGTGCCCTCGGGGGCGAGCTGGCCGATGCGCTGGATGACCTGCTGCGGCGAGAGGCTGCCGTCCTCGGGCAGGTCGTAGCCGAGCGGGTAGGTCTCGCGCCAGCGGCTCAGGTCGCTCCACCAGGCGGAGTAGTCGCCCTTGTTGCCCTCGCTGTGCTCGGCCTGGACGGCCTGGACCAGGTCGGCGATGACCTCGCGGGCGTCACCGACGATCGGGACGTCGGCGGCGCGGTTCTTGCCGATCTCGGCCGGGTCGATGTCCGCGTGGACGATCTTGGCGTACGGGGCGAAGCTGTCGAGCTTGCCGGTGACGCGGTCGTCGAAGCGGGCGCCGAGGGCCACGATCAGGTCGGCCTTCTGCAGCGCGGTGACGGCCGTGACCGAGCCGTGCATGCCGGGCATGCCGACGTGCAGCGGGTGGCTGTCGGGGAACGCGCCGAGCGCCATCAGGGTGGTGGTGACCGGGGCACCGGTCAGCTCGGCCAGGATCTTCAGCTCGGCGGTCGCGCCGGCCTTGATGACACCGCCGCCGACGTACAGGACCGGGCGCTTCGCGGCGGAGATCAGCTTCGCGGCCTCGCGGATCTGCTTGGCGTGCGGCTTGGTGACCGGGCGGTAGCCGGGCAGGTCGGTCTGCGGCGGCCAGCTGAAGGTGGTCTTCGCCTGGAGCGCGTCCTTCGCGATGTCGACCAGAACCGGGCCGGGGCGGCCGGAGGAGGCGATGTGGAAGGCCTCGGCGATCGTCCGCGGGATGTCGTCGGCCTTGGTGACCAGGAAGTTGTGCTTGGTGACCGGCATGGTGATGCCGCAGATGTCCGCCTCCTGGAAGGCGTCGGTGCCGATGGCCTTGGAGGCGACCTGGCCGGTGATCGCGACGAGCGGCACCGAGTCCATGTACGCGTCGGCGATCGGGGTGACGAGGTTGGTCGCCCCCGGACCCGAGGTCGCCATGCAGACGCCGACCTTGCCGGTCGCCTGGGCGTAGCCGGTGGCGGCGTGGCCCGCGCCCTGCTCGTGGCGGACCAGGATGTGGCGCACCTTCTCCGAGTCCATCATCGGGTCATAGGCCGGGAGGATGCAGCCGCCAGGGATGCCGAAGACGGTGTCGGCGCCCACTTCCTCGAGAGAGCGGATGAGGGACTGCGCACCCGTGACGTGCTCGACGGTGGTGACGGGCTGTGCGCCGCCGCGGGGGCGCGGCTGCGGATGGTGCCCGGTGGCCTGCTCGGTCATCAGCATCTCTTCTCGGGGCGGAGGGTTTTTGCAAGGGTTTAAGACGATTTTGGCGTGAGCCGGTGCAACAAAAAACCCCTCGTGCCGTGAGGCAAGCGAGGGGAGCGCGTCGGGTGCGTTTCAGGCGGGCCTTCTCTGGGGCCTGCCTCAGCCGACGCGCTTTCCAAGTACGAGAATTCGGGTGCGCATGGCACTGACCCTCCCTCTCCGGCCTCACCACTGTCAAGTGGGTGGGACAGGCGTCTCAGTATTTGAGCGGATCGGGGGACGGTTTCCGACACGCACGGGCACCGCTCCGGGCAGCGGGTACTCGTCCCGTACGAGGGCCCTGCGCAGCCGGTACTCGTCGAGCGGGCCCGAGAAGGCCATGCCCTGGGCGTGGCTGCAGCCCATCGCGCGCAGGGCGATGACCTGCTCCGGAACGTCGACTCCCTCGGCGACGGTCTGCATGCCGAGCTCGCCGGCGATACGGAGCACCCCGCGGGTGATCTTGCGGAGCCGGGCTGATTCGACCACGCCTTCCACGAGTCCCCGGTCCAGCTTCAGTATGTCGACGGGGAGCCTGCGGAGGGCGTTGATCGCCACGTGTCCGCTGCCGAAGCCGTCGAGCGCGATCCGCACGCCGAGACGGCGCAGCGCGACCAGGCGCTGTTCCAGCTCGTCGAGCGAGATCCGGGGGTCGCTGTCGGCGAGCTCGACGATCAGCGAGCCGGACGGCAGCCCGTGGCGGGTGAGCAGTGACTCGACGGAGCCGAGCGGCAGCGAGCGGTCGAGGAGGCGCCGGGCGGAGAGCCGGATGGACACGGGCGTACGGTGGCCGATCCCCGCCCGCTCGGCGGCCTGCTCGACGGCCTCTTCGAGGAGCCAGCGGCCGAGCTCGGCGGTGCGCTCGCCGTCGTCGGTGACCCGGAGGTACTCGGCGGGGGTGAAGAGGATGCCCTGGCTGGAGCGCCAGCGGGCCTGGGCGCTGACGGCGGAGATGCGGCCGGTGGTGAGGTCGACGACCGGCTGGTGGAGCAGGGCGAACTCGCCGTCGTGGAGGGCGGTGCGCAGCCGGGCGGCGAGCTCGGTGCGGCGGACGACCTCGGCCTGCATCTGCGGGGCGTAGAGCTCGACGCGGTCCTTGCCTGCGGCCTTGGCCCGGTACATGGCCAGGTCGGCGTTGCGCAGGAGGTCGCCGGCCTCGAGGCCGGGCTCGGCGAAGGCGACGCCGATGGAGGCGGCGACCCGGACCTCGTTGCCGCCGTCCACGCGGTAGGGCTGGGAGAGGGTGAGCCGGAGCCGGTCGGCGATCTCCTGGACCTGGTTCCGGCGGGCCGTGCGGTCGCGGCCGCCGTCGCCGAGGATGAGGGCGGCGAACTCGTCGCCGCCGAGCCGGGCGGCGGTGTCCCCGGCGCGTACGGAGTCGTGGAGGCGGCGGGCGGCCTGGACGAGGAGGTCGTCCCCCGCCTGGTGGCCGAGGCGGTCGTTGACCCCCTTGAAGCCGTCGAGGTCGATGAAGAGCACGGCGGTGCCGGGGTCGGAGGAGCGGCGGCCGCTGAGCGCCTGCCGGACCCGCCGGGTGAAGAGGGCCCGGTTGGGCAGGTCGGTGAGCGGGTCGTGCTCGGCGTTGTGCTGCAGCTGGGCCTGGAGCCGGACGCGTTCGGTGACGTCCCGGCTGTTGAAGATCAGCCCGCCCTGGTGCCGGTTCACGGTCGACTCGACGTTGAGCCAGTCGCCGCGGCCCGAGCGGAAGCGGCATTCGATCCGGGTGGTGGGCTCCTCGGCGGGCGAGACGGCGAGGAAGCGCCGTACCTCGTGGACGACGGCACCGAGGTCCTCGGGGTGGATGAGGGAGGCGAGCTCGGAGCCGATGAGCTCCTCGGCGTCCCGTCCGTACACACCGGCGGCGGCCGGGCTGACGTAGCGGAGTATCCCGGTGGGCGCGGCGATCATGATGACGTCGCTGGACCCCTGCACGAGTGACCTGAAGTGGTTCTCCTTCTGGGCCAGTTCGTGGGTGAGCGCGATGTTGTCGAGGAGCATGATGCCCTGGCGTACGACGAGGGCGAGCACCACCGTGCAGCCGGTGAGGACGACGACGCGGTCGGGCCGGCGCCCCTCGACGACGTTGTACAGGATGCCGAGGGTGCAGACGGCCGCGGCGAGGTACGGGGTGAGGGCGGCGAGCGAGCCGGCGACCGGGCGGCTGTGGAGCGACGGGCCGCGTGCGGTGGCCGCGCTGTCCAGCGGCCGGCGCACGCCCCAGGGCGCGTAGGCGAGCAGCAGCGAGCCGGCGAACCAGCCGGCGTCGAGCAGCTGGCCCGAGGCGTAGTTCTCGCGGAGCAGCGGCGAGGTGAACAGGGCGTCGCACAGCACGGTGAGGGCGAGCGCGGCGATCGCGGTGTTCGTCGCCGAGCGGTTCGCCTGGGAGCGCCGGAAGTGCAGGACGAGGACCATGCTGACGAGCACGATGTCGAGCAGCGGGTACGCGAGCGACAGCGCGGCCTGGGCGACGGACTCGCCCTCGAAGTGCGTGGTGCGGGCGAGGGCGAGGCTCCAGGAGAGCGTGAGCAGGGAGCCCCCGATGAGCCAGGCGTCGAGCCCCAGGCACACCCAGCCGGCCCGGGTGACGGGCTTCTTGGCGAGCACGAGGAGGCCCACGATGGCGGGCGGCGCGAAGAGTAAGAAGCAGAGGTCGGCGACGGAGGAGTCGGGCACGTCGGTGCGGAGCACGACCTCGTACCAGCCCCACACGGCGTTCCCCGCGGCCGCCATGAAGGAGGAGAAGGCGAAGAGGAGCCAGGCCGGGCGGGCGCTGCCGCGGTGGCTCCGGCCGTACAGGAAGCAGGAGACCGCGGCGGTGAGCGCGGCGGCGCTGAGCCCGAAGTCGCCCATGAAGAGCGCCAGTCGGGGTGAACCCCAGCCGAGGGACGCGCCGGTGGTGTAGCCGGCGCAGACGAGGCCGAGGGCGATCTGGGCGGCGGCCCCGCCGAGGCGGGGGCGGCCGGGGTCCGGGTGGCCGGAGTCGCCGCTGCCGAGGGGGCGGCGGGTGATGACCGCCCCGGGCGCGCTCACCGGATCCTCCGGCGCCGGGCCGCCGCACCCGGCCGCGTCGTGCGACCGCGCCGTCGGCTCGTCGGCACCCCCGGAGGCGTGCCCGTCACGGTCGTGGGCGTCACGGTCGCGGGCATCGCAGTCGCGCCCGTCGCGGTCGTTCGCGTCGCAGTCGTTCGCGTCACGGCCGTGCCCGTCGCGGTCGTACGCGTCACGGTCGTTCGCGTCGCGGTCCTGGGCCTCGCGGTCGTGGGTGCCGTCGCCGGTGTCCGGCGGCGTGGCGGCGCGGGGCGTCCGGTGCGGCGCCGCCTGGTCCGGCACCGAGCGTGCGAGGTCGGCGGCGAGGCGTGGAAGGCTTGCCGGCGGCGGCGTCGCCGCGTCGGATCGTCGGTCCTCCGGCCGTGCTTCACCCGTCGCCCCCCTCGGAATCTGATGTCCCGTCACTTCGCTCCCCAGCGTCAGCCCGTTCTCGACGCAGTCCCCCGCCACCGGACGATACACCAGGACCGTCACTCAGGGACAGGGCCGCAGTACTCTCCGTGACGGCCAGGGGGCTTGCGCACGGCGCGTGTCGGGGGCGCGTATCACCCGCCCGGCCGAACACCTCGCTCCGGTCAGCCGGTGGTGAGGAGGACGTTGGCCAGTTCCTCACCCGCCGCGAACCGCCGCAGCTGTCCCGCGATCAGCCGCTTCGCCCTCGGCATGAAGGCCGAAGTGGAACCTCCCACATGGGGACTGATCAGGACACCGGGAGCGTGCCACAAAGGGTGCCCGGACGGCAGCGGTTCGGGGTCGGTGACGTCGAGCGCCGCCGTGATGCGACCGCTCTCGACCTCCTTGAGCAGCGCGGTCGTGTCGACGACCGGGCCCCGGGCGACGTTCACGAGGAGCGCCCCGTCCTTCATCCGCCCCAGGAAGCCTGCGTCGGCGAGACCCGTGGTCGCGGGCGTGAGCGGAGTGGAGAGCACGACCACGTCGGCCTCCGGGAGCAGCGCCGGGAGGTCCGTCAGGGCGTGCACCGGGCCGCGCTCTGTGGTGCGCGCGGAGCGTGCGACGCGCGCCACCCGCGCGCACTCGAAGGGCGCGAGCCGGTCCTCGATGGCGGATCCGATCGATCCGTACCCGACGATCAGGACGGACTTGTCCGCGAGGGCCGGGTAGAAGCCCGCCCGCCACTCCTCGGCGTCCTGGCCGCGCACGAAGCCGGGGATGCCGCGCAGCGAGGCGAGGATCAGGGCGAGCGTGAGCTCGGCGGTGCTGGCCTCGTGGACGCCCTTCGCGTTGCAGAGGGCGACCCCCGGCCGCAGGGAGTCGATGCCGGGCGTGACGTGGTCGATGCCGGCGGAGAGGGTCTGCACCACGCGGAGGCCGGTCATCCCGGCCAGCGGCCGTACGGCGATCTCCGAGCCCTTCATGTACGGGACGACGTAGAACACGCAGCGCGCCGGATCGGCGGGGAACTCGGGACCGCCGTCCCAGAAGCGGTAGTTCAGACCCGACTCGCCCGGCGCGGGCAGTCCCTCGATCTCGTCCGCCGGAAGGGGAAGCCACACGTCAGCGGTCGTCTCTTCGAATCTCATGACCGGGAGGCTATGCGAAGAATCCCGCGCGCCATTGGTTACTTTGGGGGACGGCACAGGGAGGGGTACCGGCAGGTGGAGCGCAGGACTATCGGGGCGACGGCGCTCGACGTGGGTGCGATCGGCCTGGGGTGCATGCCGATGAGCTGGGCGTACAGCCGTTCGGAGCAGCGCGGGGACCGCTCGCTGCGGACCGTGCACGCGGCGCTCGACGCCGGGGTGAGCCTGCTCGACACCGCCGACATGTACGGCCCCTTCACCAACGAGCTACTGGTGGGGCGGGTGTTGAAGGAGCGGCGCTCCGAGGCCTTCGTCTCGACGAAGTGCGGACTGCTCGTGGGCGACGGCGGCGAGCGGCGGCACGTCGTCGCCAACGGCAGGCCGGGGTACGTGCGCCGGGCCTGCGACGCCTCGCTGCGAAGGCTCCAGACCGACGTCATCGACCTCTACCAGCTGCACCGCGCGGACCCCGAGGTGCCGGTCGAGGAGACCTGGGGCGCGATGGCCGAGCTGGTCTCGGCGGGCAAGGTGCGGGCGCTCGGCCTGTGCGCCGTCGGCGCCCGCTCGGCCCGCCGGGGCGCGACGGGCGCCGGACGCGACGGATATGAGGGAACGATCCGCCAACTGGACCGGATCCAGCAGGTGTTCCCGGTCGCGGCGATCGAGGCGGAGCTGTCGGTGTGGTCGCGGGAGGCGCTGGTGCGGCTGCTGCCCTGGTGCGCGGCGCGGGGCGTCGGCTTCCTGGCGGCGATGCCGCTGGGGAACGGCTTCCTGACCGGGACGCTGACCCCGGGCGGCGGCTTCGAGCGGGACGACCCGCGGGCCCGGCACCCCCGGTTCACGGCCGAGATGATGGCCGCGAACCAGCCGATCGTGGCGGGACTGCGGCGGGTGGCCGCGCGGCACGGGGAGGACGTCACCCCGGCGCAGGTGGCGCTCGCGTGGGTGCTCGGTCTCGGGCGGCACGTGGTGCCGGTGCCGGGGGCGAAGCGGGAGCGGTGGGCGGTGGAGAACGCCGGGGCGGCCGCGCTGCGGCTCACGGCGGAGGACCTGGCGGAGATCGCGCGGCTTCCGGCGCCGCGCGGGTCCTGGGACTGAGCGCCTGGCGGAGAAGACGGGTCCGGCGGGCGGGAACCTGATCGGGGCGAGCGGTGTATCAAGGGTGTAGGGATGCCGCTCGACTCGTCGAAGGGGAACGGACCATGAGCCGTCCTGCTGTTGTGAAGGCCCTGGGGGGCGCCGCCGCGCTGGTGCTGCTGACGGGGTGCTCCTCGGGGAGTACGGAGGAGCGACCGGGCGCGGCTCCGCCGACGACGACGGTCTCCCCCTCCGCCTCCGCCGGGGGACGGGTGTCGGTGGTGGGCACGCTCACCGAGGGGCTGAAGTCGCCCTGGGGGCTGGCGGAGCTGCCCGGCGGGGATCTGCTGGTCTCCTCGCGGGACGAGCGGACGATCACCCGGATCGACGGGCGGACCGGCGCGAAGACCCCGCTCGGCGAGGTGTCGGGGGTGGTGCCGGGCGGCGAGGGCGGACTCCTCGGGATCGCGGTCCGGGACGGCTGGGTGTACGCGTATCTGACGGCCGGATCGGACAACCGCATCGTGCGCATACGGTACGGCGGCGGGGAGGCGGACCGGCTCGGCCGGCCGGAGCCGGTGCTCACCGGCATCCCGAAGGGGATCATCCACAACGGCGGACGGATCGCGTTCGGGCCGGACGGCATGCTGTACGCGGGGACGGGCGAGACGGGCCGGACGGGGCTGGCCCAGGACCGGGACTCGCTCGGCGGGAAGATCCTGCGGATGACGCCGGAGGGCCGGCCGGCACCGGGCAATCCCTTCCCCGGCTCGGTGGTCTATTCGTACGGGCACCGCAATGTGCAGGGGCTCGCCTGGGACCCGGCGGGCCGGCTGTGGGCGGCCGAGTTCGGGCAGAACACCTGGGACGAGCTGAACCTGGTGGAGCCGGGGCGGAACTACGGCTGGCCGGAGGCCGAGGGGCGGGCCGGCCGGGCCGGGTTCACGGATCCGGTGGCCCAGTGGCCGACCTCGGAGGCCTCCCCGAGCGGGATCGCGTACGCGCGGGGAGCGATCTGGATGGCCGGGCTCAGAGGCGAGCGGCTGTGGCGGATCCCGCTCTCCGGCGCGGAACGATCGGGGGAGCCCGAGGCGTTCCTGAAGGGTGAGTACGGACGCCTGCGCACGGTCCTCGCCACGAGCGGCGACCGGCTCTGGCTGGTGACCAGCGAGACCGACACCCGGGGCACGCCCGGGCCCGGGGACGACCGGATCCTCCGGCTGGAGGTGAGGTGAGGAGGCGGTGACCGTGTTCGGCGGACTTGACGAGTTCTTCGCGCCATCGCGCAGGCACATCGAGGAGGAGCGCCGCAGAGAGGCCCTGACCAGGGAGGATCCGGGAGACGCCGACCCGGCCCGCGGCCCGGTGGACCTGTCCTCGGGCCGGGTGACGATACGGCTCCCCGGGGCCCGGCCCGAGGCCGCCGGCTCAGAGGGGCGTGTCGAGGAGGTGGAGGCGGTGGGCCAGGGCGGCGGCCTCGCCCCGGCCGGCGACGCCGAGCTTGGCGAGGATGTTGGAGACGTGGACGCTGGCCGTCTTCGGTGAGATGAACAGCTCCTCGGCGATCTGACGGTTGGTGCGGCCGGCCGCGACCAGGCGCAGTACGTCCTGCTCGCGGGGCGTCAGGCCGAAGCCGTCCTCTCCGGGCTCCGCCGGTGCCGGAGCCTGCTTCTCGGGGGCGAGGGAGAGGCGGGCGCGGGCGGCGAGGAGTTCCACGTCCTCGCGGAGCGGCCGGGCGCCGAGGGCGACGGCGGTGGCGTGGGCCTCGCGGAGCAGGGCCGCTGCCTCCTCGCGGCGGCCGCCCTCGACGAGCAGGGCGTCGGCGAGGCGGTGGCGGGCGCGGGCCAGCTGGTACGGGCGTTCCAGCGGCTCGTAGGCGGCGACGACCTCGGTCCAGCGGGCGGCGGTCTCACGGCCCTCGGCGCGGGCGAGTTCCTCGGACACCTGCCGGGAGTAGGCCTCCCAGACCGGGGCCGGGATGGCGAGGCCGCGGACGCAGCGGCGGACGAGCGCGAGCGCCTGGGCGCGGCCCTCGTCGGCGGCGGGCAGCCCCCGGCTGTCGGCCTCGGCGGTGACGGCGGTGAGGACGAGCGGCCAGCCGTAGCGGTGGGTGCCGGGCGGGAAGCCGGTCTCCGCGAGGGCGGCGAGCTGTTCCCGTACGTCCGCGAGGCGTCCCTCGGCGGCCGCGATGGCGATCTCCGCCTGGGCCGTGGGCAGGGTGTACTGCGGGATCGGGTCGCGGGCGCCGTAGCGGGAGCGGGCCTCGGCGAGGTGCTCGGCGGCCCTGGCCGGCTCGCCGCGGAAGATGGCGAGGTGGGCGAGCTGGAGCAGGGCCGTGCCGCCCGGCTTGGTGCTGCTCGCCCCGGAGCGGAGCAGCAGCTCGGCCTCGTCCTTGCTCCGGCTCCACTCGCCGAGCGAGAGGAGCGACTCGGCGAGGTTGGCGCGGATCCAGCCGGCGCTGTCGACGAGCCCGCGGGACCGGGCGAGTTCGATGCCGGTCACGGCGATGTCCACGGCCTCGCGGGAGCGGCCGAGCGCCTCCATGGCGGAGGAGAGGTTCACATGGGCGCGGGCGGCCTCGTGGAACTGGCCGAGGGCGGTGGTCCGTTCGCGGGCCTCGTGCATCGCGGCGAGTCCGCCCTCGATGTCTCCGGCGGACACCATGATGGTGCCGAGGGTGATGCGGGCGTTGAGTTCGATCGGTTCGGCCTTGACGAACCGGGCGTATTCGACGGCGCGTTCGGCGGCGGCGAGTGCCTCGGGGCCGGGGTTGCGGAGCATGCCCCAGCCGGCCGCGCCGACGAGGACGGTGGCGTGGACGGCGGACGGCGGGAGGCCCTTGACGAGTTCCTGGGCGCGGGCGATCTCCGGCCAGCCGTCGCCCTTGCCGAGGTTGGACTGGAGCCGGGCCATCTCGGTCCAGAACCAGGCGGCGCGCAGGGGGTCGTGCTCGTCGCTGTCGAGGAGGCGGAGCGCCATCCGGCAGATCTTCGCGGCGCGTTCCCGCTCGCCGCTCAGCCGGGCGGCGACGGCGGCCTCGGCGAGCAGGTCCAGATAGCGAAGGGAGGTGGTCTCGGGGTCGCAGCCGCAGGCGGGGTAGGCGTCGGCGTAGTCGATGGGGCGCAGCGAGTCGCGCGTCTCGGCGGGCACCTTGTCCCACAGTTCCATGGCGCGTTCGAGGAGGCTGAGCTGCTCGGCGTAGGCGTGGCGCTTGCGGGTCTCGACGGAGGCCCGAAGGACGGTGGGGAGGGCCTTCTCGGGGTCGTGCGCGTGGTACCAGTACGTGGCGAGGCGGGTGGTCCGCTCGTGGGGGCGGACGAGGCCGGGGTCGGCCTCCAGGGCCTCGGCGTAGCGGCGGTTGAGGCGGGAGCGTTCGCCGGGCAGCAGGTCGTCGCTGACGGCCTCGCGGACGAGGGAGTGCCGGAAGCGGTAGCCGTCGCCGTCGGGGACGGCGAGCAGGATGTTGGCGCCGACGGCGGCCCGCAGCGCCTCGATGAGTTCGTCCTCGGAGAGCCGGGCGACGGCGGCGAGGAGCCCGTACTCGACGGTGGAGCCGCCCTCGGCGACGATCCTGGCGACCCGCTGGGCACCCTCGGGGAGCGCCTCGACCCGGACCAGGAGGAGGTCGCGCAGGGAGTCGCTGAGCTGGCCGACGGCGCAGCCGGCCTCGTGGGAGACGACGAGCTCCTCGACGAAGAAGGCGTTGCCGTCGGAGCGTTCGAAGACCTCCTCGACGAGAGCGGGGTCGGGTTCGGCGGCGAGGATGCCGGTGAGCTGGCGGTGCACCTCGGTGCGGGTGAAGCGGGAGAGTTCGATGCGGCGGATGGTGCGGAGCCGGTCGAGTTCGGCGAGGAGGGGGCGCAGCGGGTGGCGGCGGTGGATGTCGTCGGCGCGGTAGCTGGCGACGACCACGATCCGGCCGCGGCGCAGGGTGCGCAGGAGGTAGGTGAGGAGGTGCCGGGTGGAGGCGTCGGCCCAGTGGAGGTCTTCCAGGACGAGCACGATCGTACGGTCGGCGGCGAGCCGTTCCAGGAGCCGTACGGTCAGTTCGAAGAGGCGGGCGGTGGAGTCCTCGTCGGAGGGCTCGTGGCTGCCGGGGTCGCCCAGTTCGGGCAGCAGGCGGGCGAGTTCGCCCTCGTGGCCGTCGGCGGCGGCGGTGAGTTCGTCGGGGAGGCGGCGGCGGAGCGCGCGCAGGGCGGCGGCGAAGGGGGCGAAGGGCAGACCGTCGGCGCCGAGTTCGACGCAGCCGCCGAGCGCCACGACGGCGCCCTGGTCGCAGGCCGTGTCGAGGAACTCCTCGATGAGCCTCGTCTTGCCGACTCCGGCCTCACCGCCGATGAGCAGGGCCTGGGGCTCTCCCGCGGTCGCGCGGGAGAGCGCCTCGGTGAGGGCGGTGAGTTCGCCGGCGCGGCCGACGAAGACGGGGCTGACTGACCTGGTCTCCACGGCGCCGAGCATCGCACAGACTTCCTTGCCGTCGCTCATAAGGGGGTCACGCGGCCCGGACGAAGCGACCGCGGCCGCCGTCCGTCACCTGCCCCTCCGTGTCCTGGCCCGCGTGGCGGCGGCCGAAGAGGTGCAGGCCCTTGCGGGTCGCCGCGGCCTCGTGGGCGAGGCGCTGGGCGGCGGCCTCGGCGATGAGCTCGGCGTGGTGCATGGTCTGGAGTTCGTACTCGAACATGGTGTGCTCCCCTGGGCTTCTCGGTTTCGGTATCGCTCTCTTGCGATGCCTCTACTTTCGTCTCCGAGGGGGTGCCGTCACATCGGGCGAGTGCCGCATGTTCGGGGTACGGGGGTCCTTAGGAGGGTCCTGGGGGTGCCTTAGGCAGAGCCCCAGGGGTCTCAGGAGCCGGCGGTCGGGAGGCTCAGGAACAGGTCGAAGTAGGTACCGACCGACAGGAGCAGGCCGAGACCGCCCAGGACGGCGCCGGCGAGGGCGACCGCACGGACCCAGGCGGGGCGGCGGGGCAGGGTGAGCACGAGGACGGCGACGATCAGGGCGAGGAGGGCGAAGACGCCGTTCACCAGGGCGGTGCTGTGCCAGGCGTCGCCGTAGATCTCGCTGATCTGCTGGGCCGGGGTGCCGCTGCCGGAGGTCTTGATCTGCCCGATGAGCGTCTCGCGCTCGGCGACGACCTTGCCGGTCCAGGTGCCGGTGAGGGCGACGGCGGAGAGGGCGGCGGAGACGACGGCCGCCGCGCCTGCGCCGAGGCCGGTGGCCTCCGGGGCGGCCGCCTCGTCGTCGAGCCCGTCCTCGTCCTGCTCGTCGTCGGTCTCGTCGAGCAGGTCGGCGTCGTCGTTCGCGGAGCCGTTCGCGGAGTCCTTCGCGGAGCCGTTCGCGGACTCGTTCGCGGAGTCCTTCGCCGAGCTGTCGGCGGCGGTCACGGTCTCCGCCGCCGCACCGTCCTCCGCCGTCACGGCCTCGGTGTCGGGCTCGGTCTTCTCGGTCGTCTTGGTGTCCATGCGGCGCACGCTAGGGCGCCCACATGAGAAGCGGCTTAAGACGCCTTCGCCGCGCGCCATTCCGGGGCGAGGACGGACCAGATCTCGGTGTCGGCGCGGTTGCCGCGGTACAGGTAGTTCTCGCGCACGACGCCTTCCTTCGTCATGCCGAGGCGGCGGGCGACGGCGATGCTCGGCTCGTTCTTCGTGGAGGCGTACCACTCGACGCGGTGGATGCCGCGCTCCTCGATCGCCCAGTCGATGATGACCCGGCAGGCCCGGGTGATCAGGCCCTTCCCGGCGGCGGAGGGCTCCAGCCAGCAGCCGGCCTCGGCGGTTCCGTTCGCGGCGTCGAAGGTCCGGAAGAGGACGCCGCCGACGAGGGTGCCGTCGGTCCAGATGCCGTAGATGCGGCCGGAGTCGCTCGCGGCCTTCTCTGCGTACGAGGTGAGGTAGGCGCGGGCGGAGTCGAGGTCGGCGACGACGTCGGGGAGGCCGATGTGCTGTCCGACGAACTCCCGGCCCCGGTCCATGTGGGTGAGGAATTCCTCGGCCTGCCAGGGTTCCAGGGGCCTGAGCTCGGCGCCGTCGTCACCCAGCGATATCGCGAACATCGTCGTTCTCCTCCGTGGTCGGAACCGTCACGCGCTGTACGGGGATCTTCGCACGGGCGTCGGCGGCCTCCCGGCACTCGGGGGGTTCGATGCTGATCCGCGGCAGGAGCCGGTCGAGCCACTTGGGCAGCCACCAGTTCGCGCCGCCGAGCAGGTGCATGAGGGCGGGGACGAGGAGGGTGCGCAGGACGAAGGCGTCGAGGGCGACGGCGGCCGCGAGCGCGATGCCGAACATCGCGATGACCCGGTCGCCGCTGAGGACGAAGGCCAGGAAGACGGAGATCATGATGACCGCGGCGGAGTTGATCACGCGGCTGGTCTCGGCGAGGCCGACCCGGACGGCCCGCCGGTTGTCGCCGGTCTCCAGCCACTCCTCGTACATCCGGCTGACCAGGAAGACCTGGTAGTCCATGGAGAGTCCGAAGAGGACCGAGACCATGATCACGGGGAGGAAGGGTTCGATCGGTCCGGCGCTGCCTAGGCCGAGGAGCTCGCTCCCCCAGCCCCACTGGAAGATCGCGACGACGATGCCGAAGGCTCCGGCGACGGCGGCGACGTTCATGGCGGCGGCCTTGAGCGGGATGCCGATGGACCGGAAGGCGAGCAGGAGCAGGAGACAGCCGAGGGCGATGACGACGCCGACGAAGAGCGGCAGCTTGCCGACGATGATCTCGGCGAAGTCGTCGTAGGAGGCGGTGACGCCGCCCACGTGCACGTCGAGGGAGGTGCCGGCCTCGGCCTTCGGCAGGACGTCCGCGCGGAGCCGGTCGACGAGCTCGCTGGTCGCCTTGGACTGCGGCGAGGACTCGGGCACGACGACCACGACGGCGGTGTCGCCGGAGCTGTTGTACGTGACCGGGGAGACGGACGCGACGCCCTTGGTGGCGGCGAGCGTGGCCGGCAGCTGGTCGAGGGCGACCCGGTCGTCGGCGCCGTCGAGGTCGGCGACGAGGGTGAGGGGCCCGTTGACGCCCGGCCCGAAGCGCTCGGCCAGCAGGTCGTACGCCTTGCGGGTGGTCGCGGTGGCCGGACTGTTGCCCTGGTCGGAGGTGCCGAGGTGGAGCGAGAGGGTCGGCAGCGCCAGGACGCCCATGACGAGGACGGCGAGACCGCCGAGGAGCTTGGGGTGCCGCTCGACGAAGGCGGACCAGCGGGCGGCGAAGCCGGTGGGCAGCTCGGGCTGCGGGCCGCGCTCGGCGAGGGTCCGGCGTTCGCGCCGGGAGAGCGCCCGCATGCCGATGAAGGAGAGGAGCGCGGGAAGCAGGGTGACGGAGGCGGCGACCGTGAGGAGCACGGTGAGGGAGGCCGCGATGGCGACGCCGTTGAGGAAGCTGAGCTGCAGGATCAGCATGCCGAGGAGGGCGATGCAGACGGTGGCGCCCGCGAAGACGACGGCCCGGCCGGTGGTGGCGACGGCGGTCTCGGCGGCCTCGGCGACGGAGAGGCCGCGTTTGAGGCCTCTGCGGTGCCGGGTGACGATGAAGAGGGCGTAGTCGATGCCGACGCCGAGGCCGACGAGCATGCCCAGCATGGGGGCGAAGTCGGCGACGGTCATCAGATGGCCGAGGAGCACGATCCCCGAGTAGGCGATGCCGACGCTGACGAGCGCGGTCGCTATCGGGAGCACGGAGGCGGCGAGCGAGCCGAAGGCGAGGAAGAGGACGACGGCCGCGACGGCGACGCCGACGATCTCGGCGACGTGCCCGCCGGAGGCTTCGGTGAGGGCGACGGCGCTGCCGCCGAGCTCGACCTGGAGGTCGTCGGTGGCGGCGGCCTTGGCGGTGTCGACGAGGGCCTCGGCCTGGGACTCGGGGATGTCGTCGGCCTGCGCGTGGAAGGTGACGGTGGCGTAGGCGGTGTGCCCGTTCTCGCTGACCTGGCCGCGCGTGTCGCCGTAGGGGGAGGTGACGGCGGCGATGCCGGGGAGCTCGGCGACCTTGTCGAGCATCGCCGTCATGCGTTCCTCGACGGCGTCGGCGCGGACGCTGCCCCGGTCGCTGTGCCAGACGATGGTGTTGGTGTCGCCGCCGAGGCCGTGGAAGCCGCGGTCGAGGAGGGCGGTGGCCCTGCCGGACTCGGTGCCGGGGACTTCGTAGTCGTTGGAGTACGCGCTGCCGGCGAGCGTCGCGCCGGCGGCGGTGCCGCCGAGGGCGAGGAGCCACAGGAGAACGACGACGAGACGGTGCCGGAGGCACCACCGTGCGATTGCGGCCAAAGGACGTGCTCCTGACTGGATCTGTACTCGCGCCCCACTGTCGCAGCCAAACGTGATCGTTTGCCCGTTTCGTGGCGATCCTCACAGGGTGCGTCCGGGGCCGGGGTCCAAGGGCCCGCCGGGCAGGTCCTGGGGTCCCCGGCCTCGCGGGACTTCTAGCCGGAGACGCTCGGGCGGCCGTTCTCGATGTGGCCCATGAGCCGGCGGCGGAAGCCGTCGGGCGCGGTCACCTCGATGTCGTACCAGCCGTGCGCGTCGGCGGCGGAGTGGACGACGGTACGGGTCTTCCCGGGCTTCACGGTGACGGTGCGGGTCCAGTCGGCCAGGTCGTGCTCGTCCACGTACCCGAGCGGGCGGACGGTGAAGGCGAGCGGGGCGGAGCCGGTGTTGCGGACGGTGAGGTGCAGGTCACGGTCGTGGTGGTCGACCCGGCTGGCGAGCTCGGCGCCGCCCGCCGCGGGGCCCTCGAACTCGCGCCGGAAGCCGTTGGGGCCGGTGATCGTGAAGCGGTAATGATCACCCGGAACGGGGACGGTCCACTCCCCCTCGCCCCTGACGTCCTGGTGCTGCGGGACGGCGTACTCGCCCGCGTACGGGTAGAGGGCGAAGTGCGCGCTCGCCCTGCCCCGGTTGCTGAGCGCGACCGTGACGGAACCGGCACCGGTCGTCGCGGAGGCGTCCGGCTGGTACGGCAGCGGGCGGGCGGGACGGGCGCCGGGCTCCTGGACGGGCATCCGCTGCACGGCCGGCGGCTGGGGCCGCCAGCGGCCGGTGAAGGGCGGGATCGGTCCGGGCTGCTCGACGGGCGGCTGCCGGCGGGTCCGGTGGAAGTCGAAGGCGGAGGTGAGGTCGCCGGTGACGGCCCGCCGCCAGGGGGTGATGTTGGGCTCATCGATCCCGGTGAGCCGCTCCAGGAAGCGGATCACGGAGGTGTGGTCGAAGGTCTCGGAGCAGACGTAGCCGCCGACCGACCAGGGGGAGACGACGAGCAGCGGGACGCGGACGCCGAGCCCGGTGGGCAGGCCCTTCCACCGCTCGTCCGTGTTGTCGGCGGGCGGGACGGGCGGCGGAACGTGGTCGAAGAAGCCGTCGTTCTCGTCGTAGTTGATCAGTACGACGGTGTGGCGCCAGACGTCCGGGTGCGTGCCGAGGGCGTCGAGGATCTTGTAGACGAGGGTCGCGGAGGCGACCGGCGAGGAGGAGCCGGGGTGCTCGGAGTCGATCGCGGAGGGCACGAGGTAGGAGACCTCGGGGAGGGTGCCGGCGGCGACGTCCGCGCGGAAGGCGTCGGCGAGGGTGCCGGACTCGACGCGGCGGAGCCCGCGCTCGAAGAGGGAGCGCTCGGCGGCGGTGAGGGTCGCCACGCCCTCCTCCAGGAGCCCGAGCAGCCTGGCCCGCTCGGCGAGGTCCTCGGTGTCGCGGACGGCGGCGTAGAAGGACTCCATGAAGGTGTGCCCGCCGGTGGCGGCGAGGGCCTTGCGGGCGATCTTCTTGAAGCTGGTGAAGAACTCGATGTTGTTGTCGGTGAAGTTCTCCCACTCGGTGTACGTCTTCCAGCTCCGCCCGGCGGCTTCGAGCCGCTCGGCGTAGGTGGACCAGCCGTAGCCGGGGTGGGTGCCCTCGGCGTAGGCGGCGTTGGTGACGGCCCGGCTGCCGTCGGCCTCGTAGCCGGTCCAGCCGGACCAGAGGTGGTTGCGGTTGGGGCTCGTCGAGGTGTGGGTGGACGAGTGGTACGCGTCGCAGATGGTGAAGGTGTCGGCGAGCTCGTAGTGGAGCGGGATGTCCTGCCGGTCGTAGTACGCCATGGTGGCGGCGGTCTTGGCCGAGACCCAGCCGTCCATCCAGCCGCCGTGCCAGGCCTTGGCGCCGCCGCTCCAGGAGTGGTCGAGGTCGCCGATGTACTGGAGGTCCTTCTGCTGGGTCTCGGCGGCGCCGCGGATCGGGAAGGGCAGCACGGTCCGGCCGAGCGCGGCCGGCTGCTCGAACACCGGCTTGCCCGAGGGCAGTTCAATGGCATTGCGGTCGCCGAATCCGCGGACGCCGCGGAGGGTGCCGAAGTAGTGGTCGAAGGAGCGGTTCTCCTGCATCAGGATCACCACGTGCCGGATCGCCGCCATCCCCCCGGCCGGGGGCTCCGCGGCCATCGCCGCCTGCAGGGACGGCGGCAGCAGCGAGCCGGCGGCGGCGACACCGAGCGCACCTCCGCCCAGCGCGAGGAGCCTGCGGCGGGACAGCTCGGGGGACTTCTCGGATGACAAGACCGACCTCCAGTCGACGGCCAATGGTTCGCCTTCGAGCCATTGGGTGGTACGCCGGGGACGGTAGTGAGAGGGGGTGACGGCGAGAAGACCCGACGGGGGCGCGGCGGTGAACGTCCAACAGAACACGACAGAAATCCAAGCGATTTCCGGCCACGAGCACGCGCTCGCCACCCACCCTCGCGTGACGGCCGGTCAGGTCCGGGTCGGGGTGACGCAGTGGCCGGGGCCGTCCGGCAGGACGCGCTTCTCGTCGTACAGGTCGACGGTGGCCCCCTTCGCCGCCCGGGCCGCCTTCCACCGTCCCTCGGCGAAGAGCGGGTGGAGGTAGCCGTCCTTCGGCGCCCGGCAGTCGTGGTTTCCGACCTCGCTCGCATAGGCGCCCAGGACGAGCTTCCCGCCCCTCGCCGTGAACGTCATCCGGCGCCGTACGGCGATCCGCGCCACCTCGGAGAGGCCCGGGACGATCTCGTGGCCCACCTGGGTGCTGACCAGCGGATAGACGAAGGTGTAGTCGGCGTGCACCACCAACTCCCCCGCCGCCGAGACCTCGTAGTCCATCGTGCCCCGCGTCCTGACACCGCTCTCGTCCAGGTACACCTCCTCGGGGTCGAAGCGGGTGACCATGTCCTTCCGTACGGCGTCGTCGACGCCGCTCGTATCGAGCAGGGCGAGCGCCGCCGCGGGCTCGGCGCCGGCCAGGGTCCGCTCCGAGAGGTTGGTCTCGGCGAGCAGCGTCTTCACGTCCTCGAACACGGCGTCCATGTCCTTCGCCGTGAGCCCGCCGGCCGGCTCGGCCGCGGGGAGGTGGATCCCGTCGGCCCCGGGCACCCATCCGGCCGCGGGCGAGTTCCGGAACGGCATGTTGACCGAGTACGGCCATTCCAGGGGCCAGTTCTCCTCCCGGACCGCCCCCGCGCCGAAGGGCTCGTACGGCGGCCGCTCCCCCGTCACCTCGGTCAGCCAGAACCCGAACCCGCCGAGGAGCAGCACGCCGGCACCGGCCGCGAGCGCGATCCTGCGGCGCCGCACCGTACGGTCGCGCCGCAGCGCCTCCTCGCGTCCCGGATCGTCGGCCTGCGCGCGCAGCCGAGCGACGTAGTCCCTGGGTTCCACCGACATGTCCCTGTTCCCTCCCCCGCTCCGCCGGGGTCGACGGAGCGGAGCGGAGCCTCTCATATCGCTGCGCGGGCCGTCATCGCGGATTCCTCTTGCTCACCGGCGGTGTTCGCGCGCATCCTGATCGCGACGCACGGCCACGGCGCATGAGGGGAAGTCGCATGGCCAGACGCAAGGTCATCAAGGTCGAGGTCAGCAAGCGGGTGCTCTGGATCGGGGCCGAGGCCTACCCCCTGCAGAACATCGCCCGGGCCACGACCGTCAAGTTCAAGCCCCAGCGGGCGAAGGCCGTGGGGCGCTTCGTGAAGTACCTGCTGATCACCGGCCTCCTGGTGGTCGCCGCGCTCGCCGTCGCCCAGTCCGGCGAGGTGTCGGGCAGCGACCGGGAGCTGATCACCCGGGGGGCGGTCGTCACCGCGACCGTGCTCGTGGTGACCTTCCTGGTCCAGCTGATCGTCGCCCTGTTCGAGAAGACGTACTACGCGCTGGTCATCGAGACCTCCGGGAACCCGCTCACGCTGCTGGCCAGCGTGGACCGCGGCGAGGTGCACCAGATCGTGCACGAGATCATGCGGGCCATCGAGGACCCCGCCTTCAGCGGCTTCGTCAAGCAGATGGTCACCTACAACATCGGCAGCATGCGGGACTTCTACAACGCGTCCGGTCCGGGCAGCGTGGGGAGGATGGGCAGTGACCGGTAACGGGGAATTCCACATCAGCAACATGCGCGACTTCTACAACGCGTCCGGAGAAGGGGCCGTCGGCCGGATCGAGAACAACCAGCAGGGCGCGCAGGACCCGCAGGCCGTCTACGAGGCCGTGATCCATGCGATCGAGACCCTCCGTACCCAGGTGTCGGCCGAGGACCGCGAGGTCCTCGACGCCTCCCTGGAGACCATCCGCCAGGGCGACGACGCGCCGCCCGGCGCCTTCCGCCGGGCCCTCGGCACAGTCTCCGGAGTCGCCGCGCTCGTCGGCGAGGTCGGCGCCCCGGTGGCGGAGGCGGTCCGCCGGGTGCTCGCGCTGCTCGCCGGCTAGAACGACTCACCGCAAGGCTCGCGGATGGGCGAGGCGGCCCCGTCTTCACCGTCTCCCCCGCCGCCTGGGCGCCTTCGTCGGCACGACGGACTCCTAGACGGGGACGCGCGGGTTTTCGCCCTCCAGGAGGGCGAGGCCCAGTTCGGTGACCGTGTGGAGCGTGGCGTTGCGGTGGCGCTGGCTGGAGACCAGTGCCGCCTCGCGCAGGGCCGTGATGTGCCGGCTGGCATTGGGGGCGGTCGTGCCGGCGAGGCGGGCCAGCTCACCCGTGTTGGCCACGCCGTCGGCCAGCGCGGACAGCAGGGTGGCCCTGGTCGGACCGATCAGGGCCGCGAGCGCCCGTCCGTCCGCCGGACGCACGCCCGGGGTCGCCCAGCTGACGTCGTGCTCGATCGGGTAGACGAGCACCGGGGGCAGCGCCGGGTCGGCGAGCGACGTCGGTCTGCAGCGACCGAAGTGCGACGGTTGAAGCACCAGACCACGTCCGCCGAGGTGGATGTCGAAGTCGGCCCGGCACTCCACCCGGAGTACCGGGTACTCCCAGCGCACCGACGGATGCAGCGTGTTGAGGACCGCGTCCCAGCCTCCTTCGACGAGCGTGACCGAGCGGCGCGCCCGGTCACGGCTCACCTGGGCGCGCATG
Source organism: Streptomyces sp. NPDC055815 (assembly GCF_053616475.1). NCBI lineage: Bacteria > Bacillati > Actinomycetota > Actinomycetes > Kitasatosporales > Streptomycetaceae > Streptomyces > Streptomyces sp. NPDC055815. The sequence continues at coordinate 178,593 of NZ_JBSHDU010000006.1, forward strand.
CGCTCCCAGAACGGACCGAGCACCGCGTCGGCGTACGCGTACGCCGCGTCGGCCAGCCGGCCGACCATCGCGGACTCCCCCTCCGCCAGCTCCCGGGACCAGGCCGGAAGCCGCCGCGACGGGTTCTGCCGAGCGAACTCCCTGAGATCCTGCGCGAATCGCTGCCTGGGCGTGGACCGCAACGCCTCCACCTGGGCCGCGAGACCTCCACCGACCGTGGGCGTCAGAAAGTCCACCGAGTACGCGGCGGGCTCCACGAGCGCCGTCAACAGCCTTGCGCTCTGGGGCACTCGGGGCAGCGACTCCCTCACCCATGGACCGAAGAGCACACCCGCGTCCCTTCCGCGCAGCAGCTTCAGGCTGTGCAGCATCTCCCACAGCGGGTCCGGATCGGCCGCGATCCGGACCCGTGCGAGATCTTCCCCCGTGAAGTGAATGCGCAGCACCTCAACCCCTCCCACCAGGACAATTGCGCTCCAGCGCACACAAGTTCACAGTGCTCCCCCGTACCCGCAGACTCAGACCGTCCGGTGCTGACCAGCACACCTCACCAACAGGACGGTGGATCGTAAAATGCCCGAGACCCTGTCGAGAAGGGGTTCCGGCAGGCGTGCCGCGCCACAGGGGCTCGTACGCGCACTGGCCGTCGGGTTGGTCGTCGCCGCAGCCGCCGGGTGTTCCGGTACCGGTACGGGCGAGACGTCGGCGCCCGCCACGGCGGCGAAGCCGGCGACGGTCATGGACCCCGCCGAGCTGACCGCGCTGCACCGGCTGCCGCCCGTCACCGGCCTGCTCTTCACCTCGCACTCGCGTGCCGCCGAGGCGCAGCAGAAGATCGCCATCGCCTGCATGGCCGAACGAGGCTACCGATACGCCCCGGTCCCGCCGCCCAGGACCGCGGGCGCCGACGAGCGCCCGCAGCCCTTCGGCCTCGAGTCCACGGCTCCGCCCCGCACGGCCGCTCCCACGCCCTCCCCCGAGGCGCCGCCCAAGCCCGGCAGCCCGGAGAGCACCGACGCGTACGCGCGGGCGCTCTTCGGTGACGAGGCCGAGCGGGTCACCGCCGGGGGCGCGCGGCTGAGCGTCTCCCGGCCGGGCGAGGGCTGCCTCGCCGAGGCGGAGACGCGTCTGCTGGGCGACGGCCGGATGCGCTGGCTCCAGGTGCGGATCCTGCTCTTCGAGGCGCAGGAGGACGCCCGCGCGGACGTGGAGAAGGACGCCTCGTTCCGTGCGGCGACCGCGCGCTGGCGGGAGTGCATGGACCGGGCCAAGGTCAAGGCCGAGGATCCCGTACGGGTGCAGCGGTCGCTGCGGTCGGAGGCGGAGCGGCGGAGCAGCCCGGTCGCCGCGGCGGACCTGCGCTGCAAGGCGGAGACGGGATACCTGGCCACCGCGTACGAGCGGCTCGCCGCCGCCCAGCAGCGCCGGCTGGACGAGCACCCCGACATCGGCCGGGACTGGAAGAAGCTCTCCGCCCGCCAGGAGAAGGCGGCCGGCGAGGTGCTGGGCGGCTGATCCCGCCCCCGGCCACCACCACAGTCTTCCGCTCCTGAGCCCAGGAGCGGATGTTCCCACACGAAAGCGAGATTGACATGTCCACACTCAAGATGAAGTCCGGACTCCGCCGGAAGTTCGCCGCCGTGGCCGGCGCGACCGCACTCCTGGTGGGCGGCGGCATCGCGACCGCGTCCACCGCGTCGGCCGGCCCCAGCTGCCCCTCGGGCTACCACTGTCTCTTCGAGGGCAGCATCGGCTCCTCGGTGCACAACTACTTCAACAGCGACAACGACTTCAGGGACGACGCCTTCACCAGCGGGCACGTCGTGAACGACAACTCGTGGTCGGCCAGCAACTCCAGCACCGGCGGCTACGAGAGCCACTACTACTACGACCCCGGCTACCAGAACCTCGACTTCTGCGTGAACCCGGGCAGCTACGTGACCCACGACCGACTGTCGGACGACTTCGTGGACGGCAACGGCGTCGGCCAGCGGGACGAGGCCAGCTCCCTGCTGCTCCGGCCGACGACCTCGGTCTCCTGCTTCTGATCCGCACGCACACCTGCACAAAAGGCGGCCCCGCACCGGAACTCCGG